>NZ_JAGGPD010000173.1 GCF_018613995.1 Microbacterium sp. ISL-103
GCCCACCGCCCGATGCCACGGAGGCGGCCGCCCCGACGCGGTGCCGAGCGGGCAGGAGGACTCAGTGACGACGTACGACACCATCGTGATCGGGGCAGGGATGTCGGGCGGGACGGCGGCACGCATGCTCGCCGACGCCGGAGAGCTCGTGATCGTTCTCGAAGCACGGGAGCGTGTCGGCGGCCGCATGAACACCGACCGGGAGGCGGGCTTCCCTGTCGACCTCGGGGCGTCGTGGGTGCATGGGATCGACGACTCGCCGCTGTGGGACCTGGTGCGGGCCCTCGACATCCCCACCCTCGAGTACACCGTGGGGAGCTTCCAGGCCGGTGGCCGCCCGATCGAGAACTTCGACGGCGACGGCAGGCCGATGGACGCCGCACGCACCGCTCAGTGGGTCGACGACGTCGATGAGGCCGACCGACTTCTCGTCGAGGAGATCGCCGCGTCCTCCCCCGGCGACACCTACCTCGACGTCACCGAACGCGCATTGGACCGTTCGGGCTTCGATCCCGAGCGCATCGACGAGATCCGCGAGTTCTTCCGTCACCGTGTCGAAGAGCAGTGCGGCGCCTGGATCGGCGATCTCGACGCTCACGGGCTGGATGAAGACGCGATCGACGGCGACGAGGTCATCTTCGCTCGAGGGTACGACGAGCTGCCGAGGCGCATCGCCCGGGGGCTCGACATCCGCCTCGGCCACGTCGTCACCCGAGTCGCGCGAACCGCCTCCGGAGTGACCGTCTCGACCGGGAACGGTGAATTCTCCGCTCGGAGCGTCCTGGTCACCGTCCCGCTCGGAGTGCTCAAAGCGGGGTCGATCGAGTTCACCCCTCCCCTGCCCGAGTCCGTCGCCGCGCCGATCGCCCGACTCGGGATGGGCGTGTTCAACAAGATCTTCATCCAGTTCTCCGAGCGCTTCTGGGGCGAGGACACCTACGTGCTGCGCGCCCTCGGCGAGGCCGGTGAGCACTGGCATTCCTGGTACGACGTGTCTGCCGTCAGCGGGCGTCCGACCCTGCTGACCTTCGCGGCCGGTCCCTTCGGCCGAAGGATGCAGGAGCTGGCCGACGACGAGATCGTCGACGACGTCCTCTCCGCGCTGCGCGCACTGTACGGGGACGGAGTCGGCGCGCCCACCGCGCACTGGGTCACCCGGTGGGGACACGATCCGTACTCCGAGGGGTCATACTCGCACCTGGCCGTCGGATCGTCGCATCACGACCACGACGAGCTCGCGGGCCCCGTCGACGCAAGGCTGCACTTCGCCGGCGAGGCCACCTGGGGTGACGAGCCGGCGACCGTCGGTGCGGCGCTGTACTCGGGTCGTCGCGCGGCTGAGCGCATCCTCGGCCGCGAGATCGATCTCGCGGACTTCGCCCGCGAGATCAGGACTCGGGAGCAGAATCCAGCGAGTTGACGGCTCCGATCAGCCGGAAGAGCTGTCCGACCTGCCGCTGATCGAGATGCAGGGCGAGCCGGGGAAGGTGCAGGAGGTCGTCGTCGGCGACCTCGGGCTGACGCGGCGCCGTACGTTCGATGCGTCCGCCGGCCAGCATCCCCGAGAACCGATCGTTCAGGTCCTCGAGCTCCGCGTCGGTCGGCTCTGCGCGCAGTCGGAGCACGAGGCTCTCCCCCACCCAGCGCAGTGAGTCGTAGTTGCGCCAGAAGCCGGCGATCACTGCTGCGGCCGACTCGACGGAGTCGGTGATGACGACCCGGTCGAAGTCCCCTTCCGAGATCACGCCCGTCGGGGCGAGATCCTCGTCGATGAATCGCTTGAGCCCGTGCCAGAAGGTGCCACCCGGCTCGTCGAGCAGCACGATCGGCGTCGGCTCCGCCTTGCCCGTCTGCTGCAGGGTCAGCAGCTCGAACATCTCGTCGAGCGTCCCGAACCCGCCCGGAAGGCAGATGAAGCCGCTGGACTCCTTGATGAGCATGAGCTTGCGCGTGAAGAAGTACTTCATCGCCACGACGTGCTCGCTCGCGGCGATGAGGCTGTTGGCCTTCTCTTCGAAGGGAAGCCGGATCGACACTCCGAGAGAGAGCGCGGGTCCTGCTCCTTCGGCGGCGGCCTGCATGATCCCGGGGCCCGCACCCGTGACCACCATCCAGCCGTCCGCCGCGAGAGCGGCGGCGACATCGCGGGCCTGCACGTAGAGCGGGTCGTCGTGGCGAGTCCTCGCCGAACCGAAGACGGTGACCTTCGGCACGCCCTCGAACGGCGCGAACAGGCGGAAGGCATCCCTCATCTCGGCGAGGGCGGCCGATGCGATCTTGAGGTCGAGGCGGTTCGTGCCGTCCTCCCCCAGCAGGACCGCCGTGCGCATCATGCGCATCACCAGCCTGCGGTCGGTCTTCACTCCGGCCTCATCGAGGACGTTGTTGATCTCGGCGCTCAGCGACTCCGGCAGCGGTTCGTCCGTCATGCACCCAGCCTGTCACGAGCGGTCGCAGGACCGAGCTCCGCAACGCCGCCTCACCACGCGATGCGCTCGGTGTCAACGCCCGTGTGAGAGGCGATCGGATGCGCGACAGTGGCCTCATGACAGAGATCACAGGACCCGAAGCACTGGCTCGCGTGAGCGAGCTCGTCGAGGACATCGACTTCACGATGCTGACGACGACCGACGATGACGGCAACCTCGTGAGCAGGCCGATGTCGACGCGGCAGATGGACGACGCCGGAGACATCTGGTTCTTCACGGCCGAAGACACCGAGAAGGTCGAAGAGGCGCGGGCGCACCGACAGGTCGGCCTCGCGTACTGCGACGCGAAGGGCATGCGGTACGTATCGGTCGCCGGCAACGCATCCGTGGTGCACGACCGCGCGAAGATGGAGGAGCTCTACTCGCCGTCGCTGGACATCTGGTTCGAGGACGGACTCGACACACCGGGTATCGCCCTGCTCAAGGTGACGCCCACCGTGACGGAGTTCTGGGAGCCTGCGAAGGGCAAGATCGCGATGGCGGCCGGAGCGCTCAAGGCGCTCGTCACCCACGACACCCCCGATGACGACATCATGAACCACGGCCGCATCGTCTGCTGACGACTCGGGCATGAAGACGCGGATGCCGCGCATCTCCTCAGGACATGCGCGGCATCCGCGTGACTGCGCTCAGGGAGCGGTCAGCGAGCGATCAGGTGCTGCACGGCGTCGGCGACCGACACCGCCTGACGATCCCCCGTGCTGCGATCCCACAGCTCGACCTGACCGTCGGCCGCCCCGCGGCCGACGATGACGATCTTCGGCACGCCGACGAGCTCGGCGTCGCCGAACTTCACTCCCGGAGACACCTTGGGGCGGTCGTCGTAGAGCACATCGAGACCCGCGGACTCGAGCTGGGCAGAGAGATCCGCCGCCACGTCGAAGGCCACCTGGTCGCGACCGGCCGCCACGACCTGCACGTCGAACGGCGCGACGGATGCCGGCCAGATCAGGCCCTTCTCATCATTGTTCAGCTCGGCGATGATCGCGAGGATGCGCGTCACGCCGATGCCGTACGAGCCCATGGTGACCGTGACGAGCTTGCCGTTCTCGTTCAGCACCTTGAGCCCGAGCGTCTCGGCGAAGAAGCGTCCGAGCTGGAAGACGTGGCCGATCTCCATGCCACGCGCGAGTTCGACCGGGCCGGAACCGTCGGGCGCCGGGTCGCCTGCGCGCACGTCGGCGATCTCGACGACGCCGTCGGCGAAGAAGTCGCGACCGGCGACGACCGAGTGCGCGTGCTTCTGATCGAGGTTGGCGCCGGTGATCCAGCTCGTGCCCTCGCTGACACGAGGATCCACGAGGTAGCGGATGCCCGTCGCCGATTCCTCGCCGAGCACAGCACCGGTCGGCGACCACGGTCCGATGTAGCCCCTGACGAGGAGCGGGTTCTTCTCGAAGTCCTCGGCGGTGGCCGTCTCGACCTCGGCAGGCGCGAAAGCGACCTCGGCGCGCTTCTCGTCGACCTCGCGGTCGCCGGGGATGCCCACGACGACGAGCTCGCGAGAGCCGTCGACGTGAGTCAGCGCCAGCACGACGTTCTTGAGGGTGTCCGCGGCGGAGTACTCGCCCTCCAGATGCGCGTTCGTGTGCGCGACGAGCGTGTCGATCGTCGGCGTGTTCGGCGAGTCGAAGACGACCGGCGCGGCGTCCGCGTCGAACGGGATCGCGTCGGGCACCGCGGTCGAGAAGGCCTCGACGTTCGCGGCATACCCACCGGCGCTGCGCACGAACGTGGCTTCACCGACCGGAGTCGGGTGCAGGAACTCCTCGCTCCGCGCACCTCCCATGAGCCCGTTGTCGGCGTTCACGATCACGTACTCGAGACCGAGCCGCTGGAAGATGCGCTCGTACGCGTCTCGCTGCGACTGGTAGCTGACCTCGAGACCGGCATCCGATGCGTCGAACGAGTACGCGTCCTTCATCGTGAACTCGCGGCCGCGGAGCAGGCCTGCCCGGGGGCGTGCCTCGTCGCGGTACTTGTCCTGGATCTGGTAGATCGTCAGCGGAAGATCCTTGTACGACGAGTAGAGGTCCTTCACGAGAAGCGTGAACATCTCTTCGTGCGTGGGGGCGAGCAGGTAGTCCGCACCCTTGCGATCCTGCAGGCGGAAGATGCCGTCTCCGTACGATTCCCACCGACCGGACTGCTCGTAGGGTTCACGCGGAAGGAGCGCGGGGAAGTGGACTTCCTGAGCGCCGGCATTCGCCATCTCCGCACGGACGATCGCTTCGATGCGTGCTTTGACCTTGAGCCCCAGTGGCAGCCAGGTGAACACTCCCGGCGCCGCGCGACGGATGTAACCGGCGCGGATCAACAGCCTGTGGCTGGCGACCTCTGCTTCTGCAGGGTCTTCGCGGAGCGTGCGGAGGAAGAAATTCGAAAGACGAGTGACCACCGGGCAAGTCTACTGACCGGTGGTCACTCGGTTTCGCGAGACGTCAGTTGAGCGCGGGCAGGCCGTTGGGGATCACTCCGCCGGCGTACAGGCTCGCGGCGAGCTCCTGCACCGCGGTCAGGGCGACCCGCTGCGGGAGCGGGCCGTACGAGATGCGGGTGACCCCGAGCTTCTCGTATTCCGAGGCCGCCAGCGTTCCGGGAAGCCCGATGACGCTGAGCTTGCCTTCGCCGAGGCCTTCCACCAGCTGACGCGTCGTGTTCGCGTCGAGCATACCGGGCACGAAGACGGCCGTGGCGCCGGCGTCGAGGAACGCACGCCCACGCTGGATCGCGTCGGCGACGCTCTCGGCCACAGGGCGGTGGCCCGCACGCACGAATGCGTCGGTGCGCGCGTTGAGGGCGAAGGGAACACCCTCGGCCTCTGCGGCCTTCACGATCGCCTCGACGGCCGCGACGGACTCGTCCAACGGCTTGAGGCGGTCCTCGACGTTGGCGCCGACGACACCGGCGCCGATCGCCAGACGGGTGGTCTCGCCCGCATCGTCGTACCCGTCGTCGAGGTCGGCGGTCACAGGGACGGAGACGGACGTCGCGATGCGACCGACCATGTCGATCATGATGTCGCGGGGAATGGTGCCGTCCTCGTAGCCGAACGATGCGGCGATGCCGTGGCCGGCGGTGGCGATCGCCTTCGTCTCCGGGAGCTTCGCGACCGCGCGGGCGGAGACGACGTCCCACACATTCACGACGCGGAGGATCTCCGGGGCTTCGTAGAGTCCGATCAGGGTCTGGGCCTTCGCAGCAGTGGTCATGCCCTCCACGCTAACGCCCTCGAATCCGGTCGGGGTCGGACGGACACGCGAATCACAGGTTCGGCGCGACTTGTGCGCCCGTACCTGCGCGCGGAACAGGCGACGACGACACGCCACCTCCGCCCTCAGGGCTGCCGAACGGCGACATAGTGTGGGGACATGCCTCAGCGCCGATCGCACGTTGCCCCCTCCGCCGCGCAGACCGAACTCGCCGAGGCGCTCGCGGCGCTTCGCGAATCGCTGGACGCACCCACCGACTTCTCCGCCGATGTGCTCGCCGAAGCGGACGCGGCGAACTCGCCGACCCCCGCGCTCGATCTGCGAGACATCCCTTTCGCAACCCTCGATCCGCTCGGTTCACGGGATCTCGACCAGGCCTTCCACCTCGAGCGCGAGGGTTCCGGCTATGCGGTGCGCTACGCGATCGCCGACGTCCCGGGATTCGTCGCCCCCGGAGGAGCCGTCGACGCCGAAGCCCGACGCCGTGGCCAGACCATCTACGCAGCCGACGGCAAGATCCCCCTGCATCCGCAGGTGCTCAGCGAAGACCGGGCCTCGCTGCTCGCAGACGTCGATCGCCCGGCGCTCGTCTGGACGTTCGCTCTCGACTCGGCCGGAGTCGTCACGCAGTTCCGTCTCGAGCGCGCACTGATCAGATCGCGTGCACAGCTCGACTACGTGACCACCCAGGCCGCCCTGGATCGCGGTGAGGACGGACCCGCGTCGCTGCTGCCCGAGATCGGCGCGCTGAGGATCGAACTGGAGAAGCTCCGTGGCGGTGCGAGCCTCAATCTCCCCGACGAGGAGGTCGTCAAAGCATCGGATGGGACCTACGCGATCGAACGGCGGCATCCGCTGCCCGTCGAGGAGTGGAACGCGCAGCTGTCGCTGATGACAGGTATGGCAGCGGCATCCTTGATGATCGACGCGGGCGTCGGGATCCTGCGGACGATGCCGCAGCCCGATGAGCAGGCGTTCGATGCGTTCCGGCACCAGACGGAAGCGCTGGGCCGCCCCTGGACCACCGGACGATACGGCGACTACCTGCGCGACCTCGATCGGGCGGACCCCCTGTCCCTTCCTGTTCTCGAAGCAGCGGCCTCGCTCTTCCGCGGCGCCGGTTACGTGACGTTCGACGGCGCAGCTCCGAAGGACATAGATCAGGCCGCGATCGCAGCACCCTATGCACACGCGACCGCTCCCCTGCGCCGACTCGTCGATCGTTGGTCGCTGGCGATCTGCCTCGCGGTGTCGGGCGGGCACGAGGTGCCCGGGTGGGTGCGTGAGTCGCTGAACGACCTCCCTGCGCTGATGCAGGAGTCGGGGCAGCGCGCGTCGCGACTCGACTCGGCCACGATCAACTGCGTCGAGGCCGCGCTGGTCACGCCGCTGGTCGGCAGCACGGTCGACGCGACCGTCATCGAGATGCGTCGCGAGCGTGCGTCGGTGCAGATCGCAGACCCGGCGGTGACGGCATCCGCCCCCGTCCCCGCCGGCACAGTGCCCGGCGGGCAGGTCTCGGTGCGGGTCGTGAGCACCGACATCGCCCGCGGAGAGATCGAGTTCGCGCTCTGACGACGGCTACGCTGTCGGCGTGCACCACCTCGCCGTCGCAGAACGATTCGTCGCCGCCCATCACCCTCATGCCACCATCGCGATCGTCGCGGGCAGCACCGCGCGAGGCGAACGCACGGCGACGAGCGACATCGACCTGCTGCTCCTCGGCGATCAGCTGTTCGACACCCAGGAGCAGACGAGCGAAGCCTCGACCCACGAGTTCGACGGCGAGATCTTCGAGGTCTTCGCGTACACGCCGGGTGGATTCGACGAATGGGCCCGTCGAGGCGTCGAGCAGCATCGCCCCGTGACGGTTCACATGCTCGTCGAGGGAATCGCCATCAGAGATGACAGCGACCTGCCCGCTCTCCGGCAGAAGTGGCGAGCCGTGCTCGATGCGGGTCCGACGTTGAGCGCGCAGGAGTCGGCGTTCCGCCGATACGTGATCACCGACGTTCTCGACGATCTCAGAGACTCCGCAGATGACCTCGAGCGGCACGTCGAGGCATCCGTGCTGTTCGAGAGGACCGCCGAGCTGATGCTGCTCAGCGAAGGATGTTGGATCGCGACTGGCAAATGGCTGCCGAGGCGGTTGCGCGACCTCGACAGGGAACGGGCGGATCGGCTGAGCGACCCTCTGCTCGCACGCGACTATGCCGCCTTCGCCGACCGCGTCGAGGACGAGTTGGAGCGCGCCGGCGGACGGGTGCAGAGCGGCTTCCTGCGCTGACCCGCGCTCAGGCGGCGATCACTGCTGTCGTGGTCATGACCAGCAGCTGCGGATCGGTCAGATCGAGCGAGACCGAGATCGAGACGAACTCGTCGAGCGATGCCACGTGTGTGCCGCCGCAGAGGATCTCCGCCGTGCCGTCGGGAAGCTCGCAGTGCCAGCTGCGCCGATCCACGATCGTCGACCCGTCGGCGACGACTCTGCTGGGCGCTGCGGAATCGACCCAGGCAGCCAGCTGCGTGTTGATCGCCGCTTCTCGATCAGCGAGGGTCGCAGCGAACGTCTCCGTGTCGAAGCCGGCTCTGCGAAGGCTCTTGCCGAGCCGATACTCGTCGACCGCGCCGTCTTCATGGATGCGGCTGGACTGATTGGCCTTCGCCTCGAAGTTCGGGTTGCCCAGAGCATCCGCCCCCGGGTCCTTGCGCCAGAGGTCGGAGAGAGCGAGATCGAGAGCCAACGATGCCAGGTGGCACGCGGTGTGTCCGCGGCTGAGCCCTGCTCGCCTCGGCACGTCGACCGACAGCTCGACCCGTGCACCCTCGGTCAGCCACTCCGGCGCATCGCCATCGAGCGGATGCCCGACGAGCCAGGTCCACCCCTCCGCTCCGCGCTTCACGGGGATGTCGACGCCGACGGCGAGCTCTCCTTCATCCGAGACCGCGGCCATGAGTGCTTCGGTGATGCGGACGGCCGAGCCGTCGAACGCGATCTCTCCGCTGTCGCCCGGCTGGTCGGGCCACGTGTGATCGACCGGGTGGAAGGGCGTCGCGTCGACGATGACGACGGTGCCGTTCGGTGTGGCTTCGATCCGCTGCACGGTGCTCGAGCCGGTTACGGCTCCCGCGGCGAACGACACGATCGTAGAAGACGACATGTGACTCCTTGGGTTCATTCGACGACGGTCATCCCGTGGCGAGACGTCTCGGGTGCGGGGCGCCGATCGCCGTCGCACTCGGCGGCGATCGCTCGGACCGAGGTCAGACCGTGACGACCTGCGCCGTGCCGAGCGGTGCCTCGGGCCCCATGTCGGCAGCGATCCGATTGGCCTCTTCGATCAGCGTCGCCACGATGTCGGCCTCGGGAACGGTCTTGATGACCTCGCCCTTGACGAAGATCTGGCCCTTGCCGTTGCCGGAGGCGACGCCCAGGTCGGCTTCGCGAGCCTCACCGGGTCCGTTCACGACGCAGCCCATGACAGCCACGCGCAGCGGCACGGTCATGTCCTTGAGGCCTTCGGTCACGTTCTCGGCGAGCGTGTAGACGTCGACCTGCGCGCGTCCGCACGACGGGCACGAGACGATCTCGAGCTTGCGCTCGCGCAGGTTCAGGGACTGCAGGATCTGGTGTCCGACCTTCACCTCTTCGGCGGGCGGAGCAGACAGGGACACGCGGATGGTGTCGCCGATGCCTTCGCCGAGCAGGATGCCGAACGCCGTGGCGCTCTTGATCGTGCCCTGGAACGCGGGGCCGGCCTCGGTCACGCCGAGGTGCAGGGGCCAGTCGCCACGCTCTGCGAGCTGACGGTAGGCCTTCACCATCACGATGGGGTCGTTGTGCTTGACCGAGATCTTGAAATCGTGGAAGTCGTGCTCCTCGAACAGCGATGCCTCCCAGACGGCGCTCTCGACGAGCGCCTCTGCCGTGGCCTTGCCGTACTTCGAGAGGATCCGACGGTCGAGCGACCCGGCATTCACGCCGATGCGCAGCGAGACACCGGCAGCCTTCGCTGCCGCCGCGATCTTTCCGACGTTGCCGTCGAACTCGCGGATGTTGCCGGGGTTCACACGCACGGCTCCGCAGCCGGCATCGATCGCGGTGTAGATGTAGCGCGGCTGGAAGTGGATGTCGGCGATCACGGGGATCTGGCTCTTCATCGCGATGATCTTCAGCGCATCCGCATCGTCCTGATGCGGGACGGCCACGCGGACGATCTCGCACCCGGACGCCGTCAGCTCGGCGATCTGCTGGAGCGTCCCGTTGATGTCCGTCGTCTTCGTGGTGGTCATCGACTGCACGGACACGGGAGCGTCGCCGCCCACGAGCACCTTGCCCACCTTGATCTGGCGGGTCTTGCGGCGCGGGGCGAGGACTTCGGGGATCTTCGGCATCCCAAGATTCACTGCTGGCACAACCACCAGCCTACGCCGCCTGGATGCACGCGGGCTGGATGCGGGCAGCGTGCGTCGAGCCGTCATCCGACCGGGTGACGAGCCGCCGGTGTGATAGTTTTCAGCCCATGCTCGCGAACTTCACCTGGTGGCCCGCCTCTTAGGCGGTGTGTTCGCGTTCCCACGAATCCAGACCGCCTCCGGGGCGGTCTTTTCGTTGAGTCGAGCCGGAGCCACGCACAGGAGACACCGATGACCCTCTCACGTCTTGCCGAGCTCACCTCGAACCCCGAAGCGTCGTTCGTGCTCATCGCGCGCGACGGCGCCGACACCGTCGAGCTGCTCACCGGCGAAGTCGTCGACGTCGATCTGCTCGCCGACATCCCCCTCACCATCGACGGAGCGCCGCGCGAGATCTTCGCCATGGTGCCGTATCGGCAGGTTCGCGAACGAGGATTCGTCGCTCAGGACGACGGCGCCCCCCTGCGGTGCATCGTGGTCGACGAGCACCTGCATCTGCCCGCCGCGAGCCTGCTGGCCGAGCTCCCGTCCGATGCCGTGCCGCTGCGCGACGGCGGCTTCGACATCGCCGACGAGGAGTACGCGGCCATCGTCGAGACCGTGATCGCCGACGAGATCGGACGCGGCGAAGGCGCCAACTTCGTCATCCGCCGAGACTTCACCGCCGAGATCGACGTCGACGACCGAACCGCCGCGCTCACCTGGTTCCGCGCGCTGCCCACTCACGAACGCCGCGCCTACTGGACGTTCGCCGTCGTGACGCCCGGCCACATCGCCGTCGGAGCGAGCCCTGAGGCGCACGTCGTCGCCCGCGGC
>NZ_JAGGPD010000174.1 GCF_018613995.1 Microbacterium sp. ISL-103
GGAGATGCTCGTCGAGATCGACGGGCTGGCTGTCGTCACCGACTGACGCGCGCGCTCGCGTGCGGGGTCTGCGGACCGTTGCCTCCCCGTTACCTGCTATCGCGTAGCATATCGCTTAGGACACGCGAGAAACCGGGGGGTGAAGTTCGTGACCGATCTGATCTCAGCACAGGATGCGAAGACCGAGAAGCTGACCGAGGCCACCGCCTCCGGAGACACGCTCGACACCGTCGCGACCACGAAGGCCGGTGACGAAGTGCCCACGGATTCTCTGCCGCCCAGCGACGGCGACCAGCCACTGGCGTGGGCTCCCATCGAGCCCGCACCGAAGAAGAAGCGGCTCGGTCTGTGGATCGGTCTCGGCGTCGGCGCCCTCGCGATCGGCGCGGGCGCCGCATCGATGATCCTCATCGCCCCCGGCACCACGGTCGCCGGCATCCCCGTCGGGTGGCTCACCCCCGGCGCCGCCGCAGAGGCCATCGACGCGCACGTCGCCGAGACAGAGGTGACACTCACCGGAGCGGGTGACGAGATCGTGCTCACCGGTGCCGACCTCGGAGCCTCCATCGACGCCCGCGGCCTGGCCGACGCGGCGTTCGCCGAGCGTCCGCTCTGGAACCTCGGCTCGTGGATGGGCGATCCCGTCGCGGGAGACATCACGCTCGACCCCGAGACGGCGGATGCCGCGCTGCGCGCAGCCGTGCCTGCGAGCTTCACCGATCCGGTGGATGCCGGAGTCGTCTTCGACGCCAAGAGCGCGACGTTCGTCGTCACGCCGTCCGAGACGGGAACAGCCGTCGACGTCGACGCACTCTCGACCGCGATGGTCGACGCCATCGCCGACGGCGCGAAGAGCCTGGAGTTCCCTGGCGGCCCCGCTGAGGCTGCGCCCGCCGTCTCCGACGAGGACGCCACGACCATGGCGACCTCGGTGAACACGATGCTCGGCACCATGGGCTTCTACATCGGCGACGAGCGCACGGTGCCGGTCAAGCCCGCCGTCGCATCGACGTGGTTCGCCGTGGTCGATGTCGACGGGGAACTGCAGATCACCGCCGACGAGACCGTGATCCAGGCCACCGTCGACACGCTCGCGACCTCGGTCGACAGGGCTCCCGTCAACGCGAAGAACATCGTCGACTCGGCGGGCACCATCCTCCGCACCGAGACCGCCGGCGTCAACGGCCGCGCTCTCGGCGACACCTCGGGCCTCGCATCCGACGTCGCGGGCAAGCTCGAGGCCGGCGACGGCGTCTTCCCGATCGAGGTCGCCGAGACGAAGTTCGAATCGGTCAACCTGCTGCGCACGATCGACGTGAACCTCAGCCGCCAGACGGCCACCCTCTATGAGAACGGCGCCGTCGTGCGATCGTGGGCGATCTCGTCGGGCAAGAGCGCGACGCCCACCGACGCCGGCAACTTCAGGGTCTACGCCCATGTGCGCGAGCAGACCATGAAGAGCCGCGAGCCGGACGGCTCGATCACCGAGACGCCGAACGTCCCGTGGGTCACGTACTTCAACGGCGACGAGGGCTTCCACGGAACTTACTGGCACAACGACTTCGGCAACCCCCGCAGCCACGGCTGCGTGAACATGCCGATCGACGTCGCCCAGTACGTCTACGAGTGGTCGCCCGTCGGCCTCGAGGTCGCGGTGCACTACTGAGTCGACGTCAGGTGCTCACACTCCTCGACGCCGCGCAGGTCTCATGACGAAGGGGCCGGATGCTCTCGCATCCGGCCCCTTCGTCATCGGTGTCAGCTCAGCGCGTCGACGATGCCGTTCAGCGTCGTGGACGGTCGCATCACTGCGGTGACCAGTGCGTCATCGGGGCGGTAGTAGCCCCCGATCTCGACGGCCTTGCCCTGCACGGCGTTGAGCTCGGAGACGATCGTCTCCTCGTTCTCGGCGAGCGTGGCGGCGATCGGGGCGAACGCCGCTGCGAGCTCGGCGTCCTTCGTCTGGTTCGCCAGCTCCTGAGCCCAGTACAGGCCGAGGTAGAAGTGGCTGCCGCGGTTGTCGATCGTGCCCAGAGCGCGGCCCGGGGACCGATCCTCTTCGAGGAACGTGCCGGTCGCCGCATCCAACGTCTCGGCGAGCACGCGGGCCTTCTCGTTGCCCGTGCGGTCGGCGAAGTGCTCGAGCGACGCGGCCAGCGCGAAGAACTCGCCCAGCGAGTCCCAGCGCAGGTAGTTCTCCTCGACGAGCTGCTGCACGTGCTTGGGAGCCGAGCCACCGGCACCCGTCTCGAAGAGTCCGCCGCCTGCGAGCAGCGGCACGATCGACAGCATCTTGGCGCTGGTGCCGACCTCGAGGATCGGGAACAGGTCGGTGAGGTAGTCACGCAGCACGTTGCCCGTCACCGAGATGGTGTCGAGGCCGTGCCGCATCCGCGCGAGCGTGTAGCGGGTGGCCTCTTCCGGGGCGAGGAGCGTGATGGTGAGGCCCTTGGTGTCGAGCGTGGCGAGACCCTGGTGCACCTTGGCGATGATCTGCGCGTCGTGCGAGCGGTTGGCGTCGAGCCAGAACACCGCAGGCACGCCCGATGCGCGAGCACGCGTCACGGCGAGCTTGACCCAGTCCATGACGGGGATGTGCTTGGTCTGCGTCGCACGCCAGATGTCGCCGGCGCCGACCTCGTGCTCGATCAGCACGGTGCCCTCGCTGTCGAGCACCTGGACGGTGCCAGGGGCGGCGATCTCGAAGGTCTTGTCGTGGCTGCCGTACTCCTCGGCCGCCTGGGCCATGAGGCCCACGTTCGGCACGGTGCCGATCGTGGCGGGGTCGAGCGGGCCGTTCGCGATCACGTCGTCGATCACGGCCTGGTAGACGCTCGCGTACGACGAGTCCGGGATGACCGCGAGCGTGTCGGCTTCGCCGCCGTCCTCGCCCCACAGCTTGCCGCCGTTGCGGACGAGCGCGGGCATCGAGGCGTCGACGATCACGTCGCTGGGCACGTGCAGGTTCGTGATGCCCTTGTCGGAGTTCACGTACGAGACGCGCGGGCCCTCGGCGAGCGCACGGTCGAAGGCCGCAGCGATCTCGTCGCCGCCGGCGACGCCGCTGAGACCCGAGAGGATCGAGCCGAGACCGTCGTTCGGGTTGAGACCCGCCTCAGCGAGCTTGTCGCCGTACTGAGCGAACACATCCTTGAAGAAGACCCGCACGACGTGGCCGAAGATGATCGGGTCGCTGACCTTCATCATGGTGGCCTTGAGGTGCACCGAGTAGAGCACGTCGTCGTTCTTCGCCGCCTCCATCGTCTCGGCGAGGAAGGCGTCGAGGTGCGCGGCCGAGAGGAACGTGGCGTCGATGATCTCGCGCGGAAGGACCTTCAGGCCCTCCTTGAGGATCGTCACGGTGCCGTCTGCGGCCGTGTGACGGAAGCTCAGGACATCGTCGTGCGCGGCGACCCACGAGCGCTCGTTGTGCTTGAAGTCGTCGTGGCCGAGCGTGGCGACGCGCGTCTTCGAGCCGTCTGCGAAGGGCTTGTTGCGGTGCGGGTGCTTCTTCGCGTAGTTCTTCACCGCGAGCGGAGCGCGACGGTCGCTGTTGCCCTCACGGAGCACCGGGTTGACCGCGGAGCCCTTGATGCGGTCGTAGCGCGCGCGGACGTCCTTCTCCTCGAGGGAGGACGGCTCGTCCGGGAAGTCCGGGATGTCATAGCCCTGAGCCTGCAGCTCGGCGATCGCGCCCTTGAGCTGCGGGATCGAGGCCGAGATGTTCGGGAGCTTGATGATGTTCGCCTCGGGCAGGGTGGCGAGGCCACCGAGCTCGGCGAGGGAATCGCTGACCTGCTGCTCGGGCGTGAGCTTCTGCGGGAACGCCGCGAGGATGCGGCCTCCGAGCGAGATGTCGCGGGTCTCGACCTCGATACCCGCCTGTCCCGTGTAGGCCTTGATGATCGGCAGGAAGGAGGCGGTGGCGAGAGCCGGGGCCTCGTCCGTGTAGGTGTAGATGATGGCGTCGTCGGTCACCAGGAGGTTCTCCGTTCGCGAGGGCAGATTTGTCTCGATACCAAGATACCTGAGCGCATCATCGGCGATGAATACTCGGCGTTTCTGGGTGGGAGACCCCGCGAGGGGTTAGCCTGTGTTCATGTCCGAACTGCGCATGGTCGAACTCTCCGCTGCGACGATCGTCGCCGTGAACAACATGTCGCTCAAGCCCGGGCAGGAGCAGTTCCTCGCTCCCGTGTCCTACGGCATCGCGGCGACCGTCATCGACCCTCAGACCTCGTGGCAGCGGGTGGTCCTCGACGGAGACGAGGTCGTCGGATTCGTCAGCGCGAACTTCGACCCCGAGGCTCCTGAAGAGCACTTCCGCTCGGTGCTGTGGCGCATCAACGTCGACGCCGACGACCAGGGCAAGGGCGTCGGTCGCTTCGCCGTCGAGCAGCTGATCGACGAGGCGCGCGAGCGTGGATTCGACCACGTCAACGTCATCTACGAGGCCGGCGAAGACGGCCCCGAGGCGTTCTTCCTCCGCGTCGGCTTCACGCCCGTCGGCGAGACCGAGTACTCGGAAGTCATCGCTCAGATCCGCATCACTTCGTAGACCGGCGGCGGGGTCTCGAATCCCCTCCCCCATCGAGGCTCCGTCGCCCTGTCCGTCGTTTTCATGGGAACGCTCCCGCGGTCGTCGGAACTATTTGTTGCGAGTAACCACAAAAACCTTGCGCCGAGCGTCGCAGGCTGTCTATCATCGCTTTCGAAGGCGTTCTCGAAACGCTTCGACGATGAGACCGACAGCGACGACGGAGTCCCGATGACGACGATCCACCAGGTGGCCGAGGCCGCAGGAGTGTCGATCAGCACCGTCTCCTACGCCCTCAGCGGCAAGAGGCCGGTCTCGGAGAAGACCCGCCTTCGCATCGAAGACGCCGTGCAGAGCCTCGGTTACGAACCCGACGCCGGCGCACGGATGCTGGCGGGCCGCCGCACCCACATCTTCGGGCTCACCGAGCCGCTGCGCGCCGACACCCACGCCCCCACGCACATGGCCTTCGTGCTCGCGACCGCCGTCGCCGCCCGCCGACGTGGATACGACATCCTCCTGCTGACGGACGAGCAGGCCTCCGAGGGCATGAACCGCGTGGCCGCCAGCAACCTCGTCGACGCCATCCTCGTGCTCGACGTCGCACCCGACGACGAGCGGGCCGACATCGCCCGCTCCGTGCACTCCCCCACGGTGTTCATCGGCATCCCCGACGACGCACACGGGCTCACCTGCGTCGACCTCGATTTCGAGACCGCCGGGAAGATCGCGGTCGATGCACTCGCCGATGCCGGGCACACCCGTGCGACCCTGCTCGGGCAGACCGAGGTCTCGTACCGCAAGTCGAACTTCCCGCGCCGCCTGTTGCGCGGCGTGCAGGAACGCGCCGCCGAACGCGCGCTGGCACTCGAGTGGGCGACGACGGGGGTCACCACCACGGATGCGTCGGCAGTGCGCGCCGCCACCGAGCGCGCACTGGGTCGCGGCGACCGCGCGTTCATCGTGCACGCCGTCGGCGATGTGCACGAAGTCCTGCTCGAGACGATCGCCGCGCACGGCCTGGCGGTGGGCACGGACGTCTCCGTCATCTCCGCCGCCGCATCGTTCGACACCTCGGCGCTGCCGGTGCCCATCGACACCATCCCGCTCGTACCTCAGCAGTCGTGCGAACTGGCCGTCGACCTCGCGGTGCGGCACCTCGAAGACCCGCACGTGACCGCGCAGATTCACCTCATCCCTCCCGAATACCACGCCGTCGGCTCGGTGGCTCCCGCACGAGAGTGACATCGGGCGCAGACGGCATCCGCATCGCCGTCGTCGAAACGCTTCGATGACGGCGCACAACTGAACACCTCGACCCAGTGAAGTGTCCGGCCCTCCGGGGCCACCGAGAAAGGAGTGCCGACGATGGCACGCACCACCCGCAGGACGAAGACGTTGGCGGCTCTCGCCGCGCTGACCGCGACCGGGATCGCTCTGAGCGGCTGCACCGCCGGATCCGACGGCGACGGCGGAGACGGCCAGACCCTCAAGCTCTGGCATTACGAAGGCGCGGACAGCGCCATGGGCAAAGCCTGGGCAGAGGCGATCTCGATCTTCGAGGAGGAGACCGGAGCCACGGTCGAGTTCGAGGAGAAGTCGTTCGAGCAGATCCAGAAGACGGCGAGCCAGGTGCTCGACACCGACGCCGCGCCGGATCTCATGGAGTTCAACAAGGGCAACGCCACGGCGGGGTTCCTGGCCTCGACCGGCCTCATCTCCGACATCTCGGACGCGGTCGAGGAGTACGGGTGGGATGAGAAGCTCGCTCCCTCTCTGCAGACCACCGCGAAGTACTCGGAAGACGGCGTGATGGGCGGCGACACCTGGTTCGGTGTGCCGAACTACGGCGAGTTCGTCGGCGTCTACTACAACGAGGATGCCTTCGCCGAGGCGGGACTTGAGATCCCCACCACCTACGACGAGTTCGTCGACGTGCTCGACGCCTTCGTGGCGAAGGGCATCACCCCGCTCGCCGAGGCCGGAGCCGAGTACCCGCTCGGGCAGCTCTGGTACCAGCTCGCACTGCTCGAGGGCGACCGGAGCTTCGTCGACTCGTACCAGCTGTACGACGGCGAGGTCGACTGGCAGGGGCCGGAGGTGTCGGCGGCGACCGAGACGCTCGAGGAGTACGTCGACAAGGGCTACATCGCCTCCGACGTCTCGTCGGTCAAGGCCGAGGACGCGGGTGTCTCCTTCATCAACGGCACCTCACCCATCTTCGTGTCGGGCTCGTGGTGGTTCGGCCGCTTCGTCTCGGAGGCCACCGGCTTCGACTGGACGATGACGGAGTTCCCCGGCGCCGACCTCTCTCTCGGGTCGTCCGGCAACCTCTGGGTCGTACCCGAGAACGCCGCGAACAAGGAGCTCGCCTACGAGTTCATCGACATCACCATGCGACCCGAGATCCAGGCCATCATCGGCAACAACGGCGGTCTGCCGGTCGCCGCGGACACCGCCGACATCACCGATGAGAAGAGTGCGGCCCTGATCGAGACCTTCAACGGAGTCCTCGACGCCGACGGTCTCGCCTTCTACCCGGACTGGCCCGCTCCCGGCTTCTACGACGTGATCGTGCAGGAGCTCCAGGGGCTGATCACCGGATCCCAGGACGCCGAGACCACGAACAC
>NZ_JAGGPD010000175.1 GCF_018613995.1 Microbacterium sp. ISL-103
GGCGGGGCGCACCACGGCGTGGTTCGACAGCACCCAGGTGCTGGGGGCGCCGACAGCGCCGAACGCGTCGAGCGACTCGCGGATGACGTCGCCGAGAGCCTTCGCGTCCCACTCGGTCATCAGATACGGGAAGTTGAACGTCTGGTGCATCTCGTCGGGGCGCACCCACAGAGCGGTCTGCTTCAGCGTCGGCATCCACGCCTCGCCGCACAGCGCACGGTCGCCGTCGTACTCGGCGAGCACCTCGTGCCAGTCGCGGTAGATGTCGTGCACGCCGTCCTGACCCCAGTACGGCACGTTCGCCTCGCCGCCGCCCATCGAGTCGGCGTCGGCCGGCGGCGTGTAGTCGGGCAGGCCGTCGGCCTTGATCATTCCGTGGGCGACGTCGACGCGGAAGCCGTCGACACCGCGGTCGAGCCAGAAGCGCAGGATCGAGCGGAACTCCTCGCGCACCTCTTCGTTGTTCCAGTCGAAGTCGGGCTGCGTGGGGTCGAAGATGTGCAGGTACCACTGGCCCGGCGTGCCGTCGGCCTCGGTGATGCGCTCCCACATGCCGCCGCCGAAGACGGACTCCCAGTTGTTCGGGGGCAGCTCGCCGTTCTTGCCCTTGCCGTCGCGGAAGATGTACCGCGCGCGCTCGGGGCTGCCCGGAGCCGCACGGAGCGCCTCCTGGAACCAGGCGTGCTGCGCGGAGGAGTGGTTCGGAACCAGGTCGACGACGACGCGGATGTCGCGGGCATGCGCCTCGTTCAGCATCGTGTCGAAGTCGTCGAGCGTGCCGAACAGCGGGTCGACGTCGCGGTAGTCGGCCACGTCGTAGCCGGCGTCGCGCTGCGGGCTCGTCATGAACGGGCTCAGCCAGATCGCGTCGACGCCGAGCTCTTTCAAGGAGTCGAGGCGGCTGGTGATGCCCGGCAGGTCGCCGATGCCGTCGCCCGAGGCGTCGGCGAACGAACGGGGGTAGATCTGGTAGATGACCGCGCTGCGCCACCACTCGGAACCGGGGGCTGCGATCTGCTCAAGCTGTGCCATGGCAACAGGCTAGTGCAAACGCTTACATGATCGCCAGCGTTGGTATCGAATCGATTCGGAACGACGCTCGGCGAAAGCGGTCCACACCGTCTTGCAGCGCGGGAGTATGCTTCGGGCATCCGACGACTGGAGGCTGTCATGGTTCCCGAGATCAACTACTGGGCGGTGCTCCTCGCCACGGCCTCGAGCATGGTCGTCGGCACGATCTGGTACTCGCCGAAAGTGTTCGGCACGAGGTGGTCGAGGCTCGCGAACGTCGACATGGATCGCCCTGGATCGAGCGCGACCATGGCGATCATCACCACGGTGTTCGTCAGCTTCGCGACGGCGTGGGTGCTGGCCGGAGCATCCGCCATCGCCTGGCACTTCTACGACGGGTCGTTCTTCTGGGCAGCGGTCGTCACCGGCGTGCTGCTCTGGGCCGGCTTCACAGCGGCACGCTTCATCACCCATGATGCGTTCGAGGGGCGGCCGACCGCGCTGACCACCCTCAACATCGCGCACGAACTCGTCACGATCGTGATCATGGCGCTGATCATCGGGGTGTGGCCGCCGGCGCTCGGCTAGATCGCGGAGTCCTTCGTGAGGTCCTGCGCGAGCATCACCAGGATGCCGCTCGGGCCCCGCAGGTAGGTGAGCTTGTAGACGCCCTGGTAGTTCGCGACTCCTCGGAGCGGGTGGCAGCCGTGCCGGGCGGCGACGGCGAGGGACTCGTCGATGTCGTCGACCGAGAACGCGACCCGGTGCATGCCGATCTCGTTGGCCAGCGTAGGATCGGTCTCGATCGCCTCGGGATGGATGTACTCGAACAGCTCGAGCCGGCCGAGTCCGTCGGGCGTCTGCAGCACGGCGATTCTCGCGTGGTTGCCGTCGAGACCCACGGCCGTGTCGGCCCACTCTCAGCTCACCTCGTCACGGCCGAGGATGCTGAGACCGAGATCGGTGAAGAAGGCGATCGTCGCCTCGAGGTCGCGCACGGCGATACCGACGTTCTCCAGTTTAATGGGCATGCACCGGATGCTACTCGCGGGGTGCGAAACGCCGGAGGCGTCGAAAAGACTAGACCTTCGCCTCTTCCGCCCGGACTTACTGGTATGCCAGCATTTTGGGTGTGACCTCCTGGTCGCCTGCGGGTCGCCGACTCGGGCCGCGGTTCAGACCGAGGGGGTCTTCATGTCGGGTTCGTCGCGCCGCACCGCTCCGTGGATGATCGCTGCCGCGATCGTGGCCGCGGCGCTGGTCGCAGGCGCGGCATCCGCAGCCGCCGGCGATGGCCCCTCAGATGCCCCGACCGCCGACGTCGCCTCGGACCCCACGCTGTCCGTCGCGCTGGCGTACGAGTTCCTCGATGCGCGCGTCGACCAGTTCTGCGACGGCGCCGGCCACTGCCTGCCGCGCAGCTACGAGGGCGGGTTCTTCACCGACTTGCCGACATGGGACTTCACTCCCTCGTTCGTCTACGACGACGCACTCGTCGTGATCGCGTACACGGCCCGGGGACTTCCCGACGACATCCGTCGCGCGCGGTCAGTCGCCGACACCCTGCTCTTCGTGCAGGCGAACGACCCGATCGGCGACGGGCGGGTCCGTACCTCGTACGAGCCCCACGGCATCCGCCAGGGACGTGTCGAGATCACCGGCCCCGGCACCTTCACCGGCAACCAGGCGTGGGTGGGCATGGCCCTCACGCGGATCTTCCACGCGACCGGCGAGCAGAAGTACCTCGACGGGGCGCTGCAGATCGCGCAGTGGATCCAGACGAACACCGCCGACATGGCGCGCGCACCCTTCGGATACACCGGCGGGCAGCTCGAAGACGGCTCGTCGCTCGTGTGGAAGTCGACCGAGCACAACAGCGACATCGCCGGATTCTTCACGCAGCTCGCGCAGCTCACCGGTGACCCCGTGTGGTCCGACCGGGCATCGGTGGCGGCCGACTTCGTCGCAGCGATGCAGAGCGCCGACGGGCATGTCGACACCGGCACGCTGCTGGACGGATCGACGGTCAACACGCGCCCCATCCCGCTCGATGCGCAGACCTGGAGCTCGCTCGCCACCGGTGACGCCCGCTACGACACCTCGCTGGACTGGACGCTCGACAACCTGATCGCCACCGACGGGCCGTATCAGGGAGCGTCGATCAGCGACGCCGACGTGTCGAAGGTCTGGTTCGAGGGCAGCGGTCACCTGGCGCTGGCTCTCACGCTGCGCGACGCGGCGGGTGACGCGGATCGCGTGGAGTCCCTGCTCAGCAGCATCCGACTCGGTCAGCGCGACGCGCCCAACGGCGACGGCAAGGGCATCGTCGCCACATCGACCGACGGCCTGGACTCCGGCTTCGGCGACCTCTATTACGCGAGCCTGCACACCGGCGCGACGGCCTGGTACCTGCTCGCCGCCGCGGGCGACAACCCCTTCCACCTGCCCGTCGACTGAGCCTGATCGGCCGCGGGGCGGGGGCGCTTACGCGCGCTGCGGAGCGGTGCGGGGTCACTTTCGCACGGGAAAAGCCCGTGTCGGATGCGGTACTGGCCCCGCTCGGGGCGCGGATGCCGTTCGACCACACCGTCGAGCCCAGTCACGCGGGCTCGCGGATGCGGACACGGCCTCGCTCGGTACGTCGTGGGTGGTCGCCGAGGAGCTCGGCATCCGCTGATCCGCCCGGCCGAAGCCGTGTGCGACCCGTGCTTACGCGGCGACGCGGGCGACGGCGGCGATCGCGCTGGTGAAGAAGTCGACGCCGTCGATGCCCGAGCGCATGGCGGCGGTGGTGTCGGGACCGAAGCCGGCCTCGGTGGCGTGCTCGGGGTGCGGCATGAGCCCCACCACGTTGCCCGCCTCGTTGGTGAGTCCGGCGATGTCGCGCAGCGAGCCGTTCGGATTCACTCCGGCGTAGCGGAATGCGACGAGGCCTTCGCCTTCGAGACGGTCGAGCGTCTCTTCGTCGGCGATGTATCCGCCGTCGGCGTTCTTCAGCGGGATCGTGATCTCCTGGCCCGTGCGGAACCGGTTGGTCCAGGCCGTGTCGGAGTTCTCGACGATGAGCTTCTGATCGCGACGCACGAAGTGCTGGTGGTCGTTGCGGATCAGTCCGCCGGGCAGCAGGTGCGCCTCGACGAGCATCTGGAAGCCGTTGCAGATGCCGAGGATCGGCATGCCCTTGGCCGCGGCGTCCTTGACCTCGCTCATGATCGGCGAGAGGGCGGCGATGGCACCGGCGCGCAGGTAGTCGCCGTAGCTGAAGCCGCCGGGAAGGACGAGAGCGTCGACGCCTTCGAGGTCGTGCGAGCCGTGCCACAGGGCCACGGGCTCGGCGCCGGCGATGCGCACCGCGCGCTGCGCATCGCGATCGTCGAGCGAGCCCGGGAAGGTGATGACGCCGATGCGAGTGGTCACTCGGCGACCTCGATGCCGACGACGTCTTCGATCACGGAGTTGGAGAGCACCTCGTCGGCGATGCGACGGGCCTCGGCGAGGATCTCGTCGGTGACCTCGCCCTCGACGGTGAGCTCGAAGCGCTTGCCGATGCGGACATCGGAGAAGCCCTCGACGCCCAGACGGGTGAATGCGCCGGAGACGGCCTTCCCCTGGGGGTCGAGCAGTTCGGGCTTGGGCATGACGTCGACGACGATGGTGGGCATGAACGGCTCCGGAAGTCGCGGGCGGACGGGCGTGCTCAGTCTACCGGCTCGCGCGAGGGCTGCTCTCGCGAGTGGCGGCGCTCAGGCGTGGAAGACGGTGTGCAGGTCGCCGACGGCCTCGCGGCCGCCCAGGCCGTCGATCTCGAACAGCACCGAGATGCCGACGACGTGGCTGCCGAGGCGCTCGACCAGCTCGCGTCCGGCGGCGAGCGTGCCACCGGTGGCGAGCACGTCGTCGATCAGCAGTACGCGGGATCCGGCCGGCAGGTCGTCGTGCATCTCGATCGTCGCGGTGCCGTACTCGAGGGCGTAGTCGACGGATGCCGCGGGGCGGGGCAGCTTGCCGGCCTTGCGGATCGGGATGAGGCCGACACCCGCGGCGATCGCTGCGGCCCCGGCGAGGATGAACCCGCGAGCCTCGATGCCGGCGACGACGTCGAACTGGCCCGCGAACGGCGCGACGATCGCCTCGGTGGTGGCCTGGAGGGCCTCGGCGTCGGCCAGCAGCGGGGTGATGTCGCGGAAGATGATGCCCGCCTCGGGGTAGTCCGGGATGCTGCGGATCAGCGATGCGGCGCGGACGAGGGCGGGGGAGAGTTCGGTGTCGGGCACCGGACAAGGGTACGCCGCGTTCACAACTCAGGAGAAACGGGCCCCGGTCGGCGGATTCCGGCCGTTTCGCCCGAATCGTCCCGTTCTCCGGCGTCATGGACGCACACAGCTCGGGCTTGACACCGTGGGAGCGCTCCCATAGAGTCACTGGACAGTGCGTGGGAGCGCTCCCATGGAGAAGTGCCAGCGGAAGCCGCCACGCACGCCCCGAGCACCACCCGCATCACCACCGCACGACCCACCACAAAGGAGTGAACTGTGAACACACGTGCCCGCAAGCGGATCCTGATGGCAGCAGCCGCGGCATCCGTCTCCGCCCTGGCCCTCGCCGGCTGTGCCTCCGCCGGAGCAGAAGGCGGCGACGGCGCCGCCGGCGACGAGGACGTCACGCTGACCGTGACGACCTTCGGAACCTTCGGCTACGAAGACCTCTACAAGGCCTACGAGAAGGAGCACCCGAACGTCACGATCGAGGCGACGAACATCGACACCGGCGGCAACGCCCGCACCGACGCGTTCACGAAGATCGCCGCAGGCTCGGGCCTCAGCGACGTCGTCGCGATCGAAGAGGGCTGGCTCGGCGCCATCATGGACGTCTCCGACACCTTCGTCGACCTGCGCGACTTCGGCATCGAAGACCGCAAGGGCGACTGGGTCGACTGGAAGTACGGGCAGGCGACCGACGCCGAGGGCCGCGTGATCGGCTACGGCACCGACATCGGCCCGAGCGGCATCTGCTACAACGGCGCGGCCTTCGAGGCCGCAGGCCTGCCGAGCGATCGCGAGTCCGTCGCCGAGCTGCTGAACGGCGACTGGGAGAACTACTTCGAGGTCGGCGCCGAGTACACCGAGAAGACCGGCAAGGCCTGGTACGACCACTCCGGCTTCGTCTGGAACGCCATGGTCAACCAGCTCGACGAGGGCTACTACACGACCGACGGCGAGCTGAACGTCGAGGACAACGCCGAGCTCAAGGAGCGCTTCGAGCTGCTGGGCGCTGCGACCGAGGGCGGCCAGTCGGCTGCGCAGACCGCGTGGGACTGGAACGGTGGCAAGTCGTTTGTCGACGGCACCTTCGCCACGTTCGTCTGCCCGGGCTGGATGCTCGGAGTCGTGCAGGGTCAGGTCGAGGCCGGCGGCGGCGACGCCTCCACCGGATGGGACTTCGCCGACGTCTTCCCCGGCGGAGCAGCCAACTGGGGTGGCGCGTTCCTCTCGATCCCCGAGAGCTCCGAGCACAAGGAAGCCGCGGCCGAGCTCGCCGACTGGCTGACGCAGCCCGAGCAGCAGGTCAAGCAGTCTGAGGCAGCGGGCAACTTCCCCTCGACGGTGAAGGCGCAGGAGACGCTCGCCTCGGATGCGACGCCGAACCCGTTCTTCAACGACGCGCCCACCGGTGCGATCCTCGCCGAGCGCGCGAAGGGTGTCGTGGCGCAGTTCAAGGGCGCCGATGACTCGGTCATCCAGGAGAACGTCTTCGGTCCGGCCCTCAGCGGCCTCGACCGCGGCGACACCGACACCCAGGGTGCCTGGGATGCCGCGATCGCGCTCCTGAACGAGCTGGTCGACTGACCCAGCCGCATCCCTTCCGGTCGCAGTTCGTGCNNCGCGGACGCACGGACGCACGGACCAGGACCAAGGAAGAGTCATGACACTCACCGATGAGCGCTCGCAGGCGACGACCGCGTCGACGACGAACGCGAAGAGCCCGAAGACGGATGCCGCCGGCCGGCGTCCCTGGCGACACCGCCTCTCGCGGTTCGACCAGAACGCCTCGCCGTACTTCTACATCTCGCCGTTCTTCCTGCTCTTCGGACTGGTCGGACTCTTCCCGCTGCTGTACACGGTGTGGGTCGCCGTGCACGAGTGGGACCTGC
>NZ_JAGGPD010000176.1:0-3051 GCF_018613995.1 Microbacterium sp. ISL-103
GCACGGCGTTTCTCGCCACGGCCGAGTCGGCCGCGACACCGGCGCACCACGAGGCGATCCGCTCGACGGCCGCCGACGCGACCGTGCTCACCCGGGCGATGAGCGGACGCCTCGCCCGTGGCTCCCGCAATCGTGCGGTGCGCGCGATCGAGGCCGGCGGCATGATCGCCCCGTTCCCGATGCAGAACTGGCTCACGGGGCAGTTCCGCGCTGTCGCGGGGCCGCAGAATCTCGGTGAGATGCAGTCGCTGTGGATGGGCCAGGGGGCGCCGCTCGCCGGCTACCCGACCGCGGCCGAGGCGTTCGCCGAGCTGCTCGCGGGAGTGCCGCGAGGGTTGTGACCCGGTCGGATCAGAGGATGACGGTCGAGCGGCCGTGCACGATCACCCGATCTTCGGCATGCCACTGCACGGCGCGCGCGAGCACTTGACGTTCGACGTCGGCGCCGCGCTGCTGCAGATCGGCGGCCGACTCCGAGTGAGTGACGCGAGTGACGTCCTGCTCGATGATCGGTCCCTCGTCGAGATCCGCCGTCGCATAGTGCGCGGTGGCTCCGATCAGCTTCACGCCGCGGTCCTTGGCTCTGGCGTACGGGTTCGCCCCGATGAACGCGGGCAGGAACGAGTGGTGGATGTTGATGATCGGGGCGCCGAGGCCCTCGATGAAGTCGTCGGTGAGGATCTGCATGTACCGGGCGAGCACCACGAGATCGACGTTGCCGCGCAGGAGCTCGAGCTGACGCTGCTCCATCTGCTGCTTGTCGCCGGAGGGGATGTGCACGAACGGCACGCCGAACGAGCGCACCGATTCGGCAAGGTCGGGGTGGTTCGAGACGACCATCGTGACGTCGATGTCGAGCTGGCCGCGCTGCGTGCGCCACAGCAGCTCCATGAGGCAGTGGTCGTACTTCGAGACGAAGATCGCGACGCGCTTGCGGCGCGCCGTGTCGTGCAGCGACCACTCCATGCGGAAGCGGTCGGCGACCTGGGCGAGGTCCGCCTCGAGGGCCGTACGTGCCGCCGAGAGGCCGGGGAGGTGGATGACCGTCCGCTGGAAGAACCGACCGCCCTCGGAGTCGGTGGAGTGCTGGTCGAGCGAGATGATGTTCGCGCCGTGCGCGGACAGCACCCCGGCGACTGCGGCGACGATGCCGGGCTGATCGTCGCAGGCGATCAGCAGGCGGGCGGTGTCAGGCTGAGACATGAGGGCTCCTCGGGGGTGTGCATCGATTCTGCCGTGGATCAGACCACCGGGCGAATCGCGACGACGGGTCGCTACTCTGGGAGCGTGGACGCGGGCGATTCCGGACTGGTGCTGATCCCGCTGCTCGCCGTGGCAGCGCCGCTGCTCGCGCGCGGCATCCGCCCCGTCATCCGCGTGCCGATCATCGTCTTCGAGCTCGTGCTCGGAATCCTCGCCGGGCCCGCGGTGCTCGGATGGGTCGAGCCGACGGCGATGCTCGAGAAGCTCAGCGACTTCGGTCTGGCGATGCTCTTCTTCATCGCGGGGTCCGAGATCGACTTCCGGTCCGTCGCCGGACGCCCGCTCGTGCGGGCGTCGATCGGGTGGGGCATCAGCGTGCTGCTGGGCATCGGGATCGGGTTCGTCCTCGCACCGGGCGAGGGGATGGTCGTGATCGCGATCGCCCTCAGCTCCACCGCTCTCGGCACCCTGATGCCGATCCTGCGAGATGCGAAGGAGACCGACACCCCGTTCGGCCGGGCCGTCACCGTCGTCGGAGCGGTCGGGGAGTTCCTCCCCCTGATCGCGATCTCGCTGTTCCTCAGCACGCGCACCACACCGCTCGCCACCGCCGTGCTGCTCGCGTTCGTGGCGCTCGCCGGTCTCGCCGTCTTCATGGCGCATCGGGTGCCGCACGGCCGACTGCACTCGTTCGTGCGGGCGACCCTGCACACCTCTGACCAGTTCGGGGTGCGGTTCGTGCTGCTGCTGATCGCCTCGCTCGTCGGCCTCAGCGTGATGCTCGACCTCGACATGCTGCTGGGCGCGTTCGTGGCGGGGGCGGTGTGGCGCATCATCATGGCTCGGGCGCCCGAGAAAGACGCAGAGGCCGTCGAGACGAAGCTCGAGGCGATCGCCTTCGGGTTCCTCGTGCCGATCTTCTTCCTCTACACCGGTGTCAACTTCGACCTGCAGGCGCTCATGACCTCGTCGTCGGCGATGCTCATGCTGCCGCTGTTCCTCGTCGCGCTGCTCGTGCTCCGCGGCGCGACCGCGCAGCTCTCCGCGCCGACCGGTGCGAGCGTCAAGGATCGCACGGCACTCGGACTGCTGGCGGCGACGGGACTGCCGATCATCGTGGCCGTGACCGCGATCGGTGTCGATCAGAAGATGATCGACACCGGCACGGCCGCGGCCCTCGTCGGAGCCGGGATGCTGTCGGTGCTGCTCTTCCCGCTGATCGGCATGCTGATCCGCGGCGAGGCGGCGACACTCACCGAGCCGAAGCTGGTGCGCGACACCCCGCAGGGAGAACTGTGACGACCGCATCCGCGCTTCTGACCGAGGCGGTGCAGGCATTGACCGGCCTGCCGAAGGAGGGGCTCGGCGAAGACCGGGACTCGCGCTGGCGCGGACGCCGCATCGTGCGCGTCGGAGAGGCCTGGCATCTCGGGGTGCTGCTGCTCACCGAGACCCACGCTCTGGCCACCGCCGAGGTGCTGCGTGCCGCAGACCCCGGACGCCGCGGGTACACGGCGGAGTCGGCGCGCGAGCGTGCGGAACGAAGGGCGCTCGCTCTGCGCGGCGGTTTCGCCGAGGGCGACGTCGTGCACATCGGGTGGTCGGTGATCGACGTCGACGCCGTCGATGCGGGCGGCGCATCGGGGCCCCTCGCATCCGTCGATGGCGTCCCCTCGGTGCGATGGAGCACTGCCGGGGGATGGATGCCGCTCGAGGCATACCTCCGCGAGCGTGTGGAGCTGCTGCGGGGCTGAGACGGTCGCGTCAGGCCGGCGCGAAGGTCTGGGCGAAGCGGCGCAGCAGGGCTGCGCCCTCGGTGACGGATGCCGACAGCACCTGCCCCTGCAC
>NZ_JAGGPD010000176.1:3115-5629 GCF_018613995.1 Microbacterium sp. ISL-103
GCCGTGAACACCGTGAGCGCGGGCGCACTCGGACCGAACACGGGGTCTTCCGCGCCGGCGGCGGTCGTCTCGATCACCGTGGCGCTGGCCGATTCGGGCGTGTCAGAGGTGACCTCGCCGCCCAGCATGCGCGTCACGACCCCGATGCTGAAGCAGGTGAAGAAGACCGCGACGTCTGCGTCGATCGCCCGCCGTGCCATGAGTTCGAGGTCGGCTTCGACCCGCAGCTGCACCGCCGTCTTGTGCAGATCGCTCACGTTGAAGGGCGAGCCCCCCACCACGACACCGTCGTAGCGCGCGAGACGGGCGGGATCGAGTCGCTCGGTGAGCAGATCGAGGCGGTCGACGACGTCGACGCCGAGCGCCCGACGGAACGAGGCGTGTTCGGCATCCGCCGCCCCGAGTTCAGGGCGCACACAGACGTAGAGAAGCGAGACCACCACGAGAGTCTAACGACGACGCGACGGCGTCGATGCCGCCGGCGTCGCGGCTGCGTCACGGTGGGTCACGTCACGGTGGGTCACGTCAGCGGGAGGAGTTCGACGTGCGACCTCGCACGATGCCGATGAACGTCTCGACGTCGGGGGTCGTGTTCTCGCGCCGCCAGGCGAGGGCGACGGTCGAGACGGGGCCGTCGACGAGCGGGCGGTGATCGGCGTCCTTGCGATGGTGCAGACGCGCCAGCGACATGGGGACGATCACGATCCCGGTGCCTGTGGCGGCGGTGGCGATGGCATCGGCCACCGGAAGAGCACGGAACTTCGGTGCGACCGCCCCCGGGATCTCGAACGGACCCAGCGGGTCATCGCTCGGGGTCATCACGATCTCGCCGGCCAGGTCGGCGACCGTCAGCTCGTCTGCCGCCAGCAGATGCGAGTCGATCGAGGTGACCACGACCGGCACCTCGTCGTAGAGCGTGATGACGTGCAGCGTGTCATCGTCGAGTGGCAGGCGCACGAGTGCGGCATCGAGATCGGCGACGGCGTCGCACTGACCCGCGACCTCGATCGGCACGAGTTCGATCGGCACGTGGGGCATCCGCTTCTTCCATGCGTCGATCCACTTGCCCGGCGTCGCACCGGGGATGAGGCCGAGGCGGAAAGTGCGAGGCTGCTCCGGCTCCGGGGCCGGCGCGTCGAAGGCCACGCCCGAGGTCTTCTTCGGCGGTCTGGGCGGTGGGAACCTCTGCGCAGGGGCTGCCTTGTTGCGTCGCACAGGCGAGCCTTTGCCGGCTCGTCCCGCCGATCGTCGTCCCTGTGTCGCCATGACGTCAAGGGTACCCGCCGCAGGCATCGTGCCTGCGGCCGTCATCGCTGCGGGGTCAGGCTGCGAGCCACAGACCCTTCGGGTCGGTCGCGACCGTCAGGCCGGCTGCCACCGTCTCGTCGTCGCCGATGCGAGCACCGCGGACGATGCGAGCGCCCGCTCCGACCTCGGTGCGGACACCGATGTGCGCGCCGTCTCCGACGGCGGCACCCTGGCCGATGTGCGCGTGCGCGTCGACGTGCGCTCCTTCGCCGATCACGGCATCCGGTTCGATCCATGCGCCGCGGGCGATGGTCGCCCCCGCGCCGATACGGGCGCCGGGTTCGATGTACGCGCCCGCTTCGATGTGCGCTTTCGGATGCACCTTCGCGCCGTGCGCGACGAGTCCGCGACCGTTCGCGTGCTTGCGGTATCGCAGCGTGGCGCCCTGGTCGTTCTCAATGTCGACGTAGTTCTTTCCCACGATTCCTCCCCGTGTTCCGGAATGCTCCGGATATATCAATAACCACGGGGGTACCCGATTCATTCCCGAGTATGGATCAGGGTCATCTCTGGCACGTGGGACACCAGAATGTGATCCGCTCGCGGGTCGGATCCGCCCCCTGCTCACCCCGTCTGATCAGGGTCCCGCAGCGGCGGCAGGGCTTGCCGGCGCGGCCGTAGACCCACGTGCCCTGACCCGGTCGGTCCACTCCGGTGAAGGTGCGGTGGCGTCGGTCGCGGTTGGTGCGGATCGTCCGCACGCCCAGGTCCAGCAGGGCTGCGACGTCGACGTCGGGCGCGGGAGTGGTCGGCAGGATCCCGCGCAGGAACAGGAGCTCCGCCGCGTACTCGTTGCCGAAGCCGGCGACGTTGCGCTGGTCGAGCAGCGCGACATGGATGCTGCGGGTGTCGGCGCTCAGCCGACGGGCGGCCTCTGCGGCATCCCAGTCGGGGCCGAGCGGATCGGGGCCGAGATGGCCCACGAGATCGTCTTCGTCACGAGTGGGCACGACCTCGATCTCGGCGAGGTCGATGCCCACGGCCTCGCGCTGTGCGGTGCCGACGATCGCACGCACCTTGAAGGCCGGGTGCCGCCACTTCTCACCTGCTCGATAGAGAAGCCAGGCGCCGTCCATGCGCAGATGGGAATGCAGGGTGCTGTCACCGATGCGCAGAAGCAGATGCTTGCCGCGGGCGATCGATGCGACGATCGGCTGTCAGGTGAGATCGAGTGTCGCGAAACGGGGCAGTCTCAGGTCGAAGCGC
>NZ_JAGGPD010000177.1 GCF_018613995.1 Microbacterium sp. ISL-103
TCAGGATCGTGATCGAGTCGCCGGCCTGCGCGTGTGCTGCCAGGAGTCCGCCGACGCCGATCTCGACGTCGTCGGGGTGCGCGCCGATGGCGAGCACGACCTCTTTCACGCGATTGGCCTCGCGTCGTGCACGGCCCTCCGTCACGAGACGGGTGACGGCCTCGACCAGCCTCGCGTTGTCGAGGGGCTTGGTGAGGAACTCGTCGGCCTGGGCGCGCAGGGCCGAGACGGCGTATTCCACCGAGACGTGCGCGGTCATCACGATGACCGGAAGCAGCGGATCGTTGCGGCGCAGCTCGGCCAGCAGCTCGAGTCCGTCGAGACCCGGCATCTCGATGTCGGTGACGACCGCATCCGGTGTGAAGCTGGCGAGTCGCTCGACGGCGGAGCGGCCGTCGTGTTCGACCACGACCTCGCAGCCGGCGCGCCTCTCGAGCACGGTCTTCACGAGCAGGGCGACGTCGGGGTCGTCGTCGACGACGAGGACGCGGGGAGCATCCTGAGACATATATGCGGCTCTCATTGGGGAAGTCCCCTACCGGTCAGTGTCCGATATGTCTCTCTGCGCCCTTCGCGCGGGGAGCTCGAGGGGAAGTCGAGCGGGTGTCTCTAAATACTGGCATACCAACACACTGAGCGAGGGCGTAGAACGGCGAAGGACCGGATGCTTTCGCATCCGGTCCTTCGTCTGTTCAGACTCAGCGCTTGTAGTTGGGCGCCTCGACGACGATCTGCACGTCGTGCGGGTGCGACTCCTTGAGCCCTGCCGACGTGATGCGCACGAACTTGCCGCGCTGCTTGAGCTCTTCGATGGTGCGGGCGCCGACGTAGAACATCGACTGACGCAGGCCACCGACCAGCTGATAGGCGACGGCCGACACGGGTCCGCGGTACGGCACCTGACCCTCGATGCCCTCGGGGATCAGCTTGTCGTCGCTGGGGACATCCGCCTGGAAGTAGCGGTCCTTCGAGTACGACGTCTGCTTGCCGCGGGTCTGCATGGCACCGAGCGATCCCATGCCGCGGTACTGCTTGAACTGCTTGCCCGACTGGAACACGATCTCGCCCGGCGACTCGTCGGTGCCCGCGAGCAGCGAGCCGAGCATGACCGCGTCGGCGCCTGCGACGAGGGCCTTGGCGATGTCGCCCGAGTACTGCAGACCGCCGTCGGCGATCACCGGCACTCCGGCGGGGCGAGCGGCGAGCGATGCCTCGTAGACGGCGGTCACCTGGGGCACGCCCACGCCGGCGACCACGCGGGTGGTGCAGATCGAGCCCGGACCCACTCCGACCTTGACGGCGTCGACGCCCGCGTCGATGAGCGCCTGCGCGCCCTCGCGGGTGGCGACGTTGCCGCCGATGACGTCGATGTGCGCGAAGCTCTCGTCGGCCTTGAGCCGCGTGACCAGGTCGATGACGCCCTGCGACTGGCCGTTGGCCGTGTCGACGACCAGCACGTCGACACCGGCGTCGCGCAGTGCCTCTGCCCGCTCCCAGGCGTCGCCGAAGAAGCCGATCGCCGCGCCGACGCGCAGACGGCCCTGATCGTCCTTGGTCGCGAGCGGGTACTTCTCGCTCTTGTCGAAGTCCTTGATGGTGATGAGGCCGGCCAGCTTGCCGTCTTCGTCGATGAGCGGAAGCTTCTCGACCCGGTGGTGCGCGAAGAGGGCGATGACCTCGCCTGCGGCGACCCCCACGGGAGCGGTGACGAGACCATCCGAGGTCATGACGTCCTTCACGAACGTGGTCTGACGCTCGAAGCCCGAGACGAAGCGCATGTCGCGGTTGGTGATGATGCCCACGAGGCGACCGTCGGGGTCGACGACCGGCAGGCCCGAGATGCGGTACTTGGCGCACAGCGCGTCGACCTCTTCGACGGTCGCGTCCGGCGACGTTGTGATCGGGTCGGTGATCATGCCCGACTCGCTGCGCTTGACGCGGTCGACGTGAGCTGCCTGGTCGGCGATCGAGAGGTTGCGGTGCAGGATGCCGATGCCGCCCTCACGAGCCATCGCGATCGCCATGCGGGATTCGGTGACCGTGTCCATCGCACTGGAGAGCAGCGGGGTCGCGACCGAGATGCGGCGGGTGATCCGTGACGAGGTGTCGGCCTCGCTGGGGATGACGTCGGTGTGCCCCGGCAGGAGCAGCACGTCGTCGTACGTGAGTCCGACGAAGCCGAAGGGGTCGTGCTGGTCCATGGATGATCCTCCTGCGGGCGCGATCTGGGGCGAGGGTGTACCAATTCTAAGCGCGCAGAGGCTGAGGAAATTCCCGGCATCCGCCCCTGCCTCGCGCACGAGGACGCGCGCGAGGCGGTCGATGTTTCGCAACTTCGTGATGGGATCGTTCTCAGTGTGAGCAGATCGTGCCTTGGTTGAAACAGAGCCGACACATTACGCTCATACCGTCGTACATCAAGGCCGATGAACAACCCTGTCATGGCCTGTGTACTCGGCTGGAGGTTCTGTGCGTCCGACGATCTCGGCGAATCGAAGCGGTATGCGGTGGGTCATCATCCTTCTCGCGTCGCTTCTCGCCATCGCTTTCCTCTGGTTGCAGCCCCCGTCGGCGGCCTCCGCCGAAGAGACGGATGACGGCCAGGAGGTCACCGACTTCTACTTCGCCGGCGTCATCACCTTCGACGACGACCCCGTCGAGGGCGTCGTCATGGGCATCGAGGGCAACGGCTTCGAAGGTGAGACCGAGACGGACGCCGAGGGCAAGTGGCGTCTGTACGTTCCCGAGAAGGAGACGTACACCCTCACCGTCGACGAGGAGACCCTCCCTGACGGCGTGATCGTCGATCCGGCCCTGCTGCCGGAGGGCACGCAGCCTATCGCAGGGACGACGGCCTCGTTCGAGGTCGAGTTCGGTCTGACCGGCACGAAGATCATGAACCTCTTCCTCGGCGAGGGAGAACGGCTGACCACGTCGTTCATCGACCAGCTGGCCTCGCGCCTCGTGGGCGGGCTGAACTTCGGCCTCCTGCTGGCCCTCGCCTCGATGGGCGCGGCGCTCATCTACGGCACGACCCGCCTGTCGAACTTCGCCCACGCCGAGATGGTGACCTGGGGCGGCCTCGTCGCACTGGTGACGACGAGCTTCTGGCATCTGCCGCTCTGGCTCGGCATCGTCGCCGCGGTCGTCGGCGGTGGTCTGTTCGGCTGGGCACTGGATGCCGGCATCTGGCGTCCGCTGAGGCGACGCGGCCTCGGGGTCGTGCAGCTGATGATCGTCAGCATCGGACTCTCACTCGCACTGCGCTACGCCTTCCAGTACATGATCGGCGGCGGCACCCGCCAGCTGCCGGGCGCCAGCCCCGAGCCGTTCCGGTTCGGGCCGATCTCGCTGTCGTACATCGACATCATCGGCATGGTCGTGAGCATCGTCGTGATCGTGGGCGTGGCCTTCTTCCTCACCCGCACCCGAATCGGCAAGGCCACCCGCGCCATCTCCGACAACCCGCAGCTCGCGGCGGCGTCGGGCATCGACGTCGACAAGGTCGTCCGCTACGTGTGGATCCTGGCCGGCACGCTGGCTGCGATCTCGGGCATCCTCTGGGCGTACTTCCGCCCCGGCGTGAAGTGGGACATGGGCATGCAGATGCTGCTCCTCATCTTCGCCGCCATCACGCTCGGTGGCCTGGGCACCGCGTTCGGCGCTCTCGTCGGCTCGCTCATCGTCGGCATCGCGGTCGAGGTCTCCACGCTGTGGATCCCGTCCGATCTGAAGTACGCGAGCGCGCTGGTCGTGCTCATCGTCATCCTCCTCGTCAGACCACAGGGCCTGCTGGGACGCAGGGAAAGGTTGGGCTGATCGCCATGGACTTCGGAAGCATCTTCTCCAATACCGCCACGTACCTCTTCAGCCCGGTCACCCTGGCCTATGCGCTGGCAGCGACCGGCCTGGCAGTGCACTTCGGCTACGCGGGCCTGCTCAACTTCGGCATGGCCGCCTTCATGGCGATCGGCGGCTACGGCTACGCCATCTCGGTGCTGACCTTCGGCCTCCCCTGGTGGATCGGCATGCTGATCGGTCTGCTCGGCGGTGCGTTCTTCGCGGTGCTGCTCGGCATCCCGACGCTGCGACTGCGCGCCGACTACCTCGCGATCGCGACGATCGCGGCCGGTGAGATCGTGCGGTTGCTCTTCACCACCCAGATCTTCGACGAGTACACCAACTCGGCCGACGGTCTCGCGCAGTTCAACGGCGGGTTCCGCGACGCCAATCCCTTCCCGCAGGGAACCTACGGGTTCGGTCCGTGGACGTACAGCGCGAACGACCTCTGGAACCGCGTGTTCGGACTCATCGTGCTCGTCCTGGCGATCCTGCTGGTCTGGGCGCTGATGCGCAGCCCGTGGGGCCGCGTGCTCAAGGGCATCCGCGAAGACGAAGACGCCGTGCGCTCGCTCGGAAAGAACGTCTTCGCCTACAAGATGCAGGCACTCGTGGTCGGTGGTGTGATCGGCGCAGCCGGAGGAATCGTCTTCGTCCTCCCCTCCGCCGTCGTCCCCGGCAGCTACACGACCTCGCTCACGTTCTTCCTCTGGACCGTCCTGCTGCTCGGAGGAGCAGCCACGGTCTTCGGGCCGACGCTCGGCGCGATCCTCTTCTGGGTCGTGTTCGCATTCATGGCCAACCTGCTGCCGTCCATGGCGAAGGCCGGCCTCCTGCCGATGTCCGACAGCCAGGCCTCGACCCTGGTGTTCATCTTCGTCGGCATCGCCCTGATGCTGCTCGTGATCTTCCGACCTCAGGGCATCCTCGGAGACAAGAGGGAGATGACCTTTGTCAAATGAACTGACCCCCGACGAGAGCGCCCAGGCGGCGCCCTCCACCGGCAGCATCCGTCGCCCGAAGACCACCGGTCTCGCCAAGGGCCCCGCGGCCCCCGGCGTGCCGAAGGTCGACCCGATCCTCGTGGCCGACGCCGTGCAGCGGCGATTCGGCGGCCTGACCGCCGTCGACGTCGATCACGTCGAGATCCCACGCGGCGCGATCACCGCCCTGATCGGCCCGAACGGCGCCGGCAAGACGACGCTGTTCAACCTGCTCTGCGGGTTCGACAAGCCCAACAGCGGCACCTGGTCGTTCGACGGGGTGAGCCTCTCGGGCGTCCCCTCGTTCAAGGTGGCGCGCATGGGGCAGGTGCGCACGTTCCAGCTGACCAAGTCGCTGTCGCTGCTCACCGTGCTCGAGAACATGAAGCTCGGCGCCCCCGGCCAGCGCGGTGAGGGATTCTGGTCGAGCCTGTTCCCGTTCCTGTGGCGCAAGCAGGATCAGGAGATCGAGATCAAGGCGCGCGAGCTGCTCGCCCGCTTCAAGCTCGACGCCAAGGAGAAGGACTTCGCCGCATCGCTCTCGGGCGGTCAGCGCAAGCTTCTCGAGATGGCGCGCGCGCTGATGAGCGACCCGACGCTGGTCATGCTCGACGAGCCGATGGCCGGGGTCAACCCGGCGCTGACGCAGTCGCTTCTCGACCACATCCTCGACCTCAAGGGGCTGGGCATGACCGTGCTGTTCGTCGAGCACGACATGCACATGGTCCGCCACATCGCCGACTGGGTCGTCGTGATGGCAGAGGGGCGCATCGTCGCCGAGGGTCCGCCCGAGCAGGTCATGGAAGACCCCGCGGTGGTCGACGCCTACCTCGGCGCCCACCAGGATCTCGACCTCGGGGCCGTCACCGGCCGCATCCCCGTGATCGAGAACGCGGCGGCCGCCAAGCTGCGCGAGCAGATCGAAGCAGAGGCCGAGGCGGAGCTCGAAGCGACGAGCACCCTCGATCCCGACCAGAAGGGCACCGCATGAGCGCCGAGACCTCCGCAGCGTCGTCTCCCGACGACATCATCGTCGAACTGAAGGACGTGCACGCCGGGTACCTGCCGGGGGTGAACATCCTCAACGGTGCGAACCTCGTCGCCCGTCAGGGCGAGCTGATCGGCATCATCGGGCCGAACGGCGCGGGCAAGTCGACGCTGCTGAAGGCGATCTTCGGCATGGTCGACGTGCGCAGCGGCGATGTCACCGTGAAGGGTGAGAGCATCGTGGGGCTCAAGGCCGACAAGCTCGTCAAGCGCGGCGTCGCGTTCGTGCCGCAGACGAACAACGTCTTCCCCTCGCTCTCCATCGAAGAGAACCTGCAGATGGGGCTCTACCAGAACCCCAAGATCTACACCGAGCGCCTCGAGTTCGTCACCGGCATATTCGCCGAGCTGGGCAAGCGCCTCAAGCAGCGAGCTGGCTCGCTGTCGGGCGGCGAGCGGCAGATGGTGGCGATGTCACGGGCGCTCATGATGGACCCGTCGGTGCTACTGCTCGACGAGCCTTCTGCGGGCCTCTCCCCCGTGCGTCAGGATGACGCGTTCATCCGCGTCTCGGACATCAACAAGGCGGGCGTCACCACGATCATGGTCGAGCAGAACGCGCGTCGTTGCCTGCAGATCTGCGACCGCGGCTACGTGCTCGACCAGGGCAAGGACGCGTACGAGGGCACAGGGCGCGACCTGCTGAACGATCCGAAGGTGATCGGCCTCTACCTCGGCACGCTCGGCACGGACGCCGCCTGACGCGACGCAGACATACAGAAGGAGGGGCGGATGCTGCGGCATCCGCCCCTCCTTCGGTATGTATCGCGCTCCCGGACACGACGAGGGCCCGGACACGACGAAGGCCCCGGATGCTGAATCCGGGGCCTTCGAACGTGATCAGTTGGTGCGGGAGATCAGGTTGTCGGCGCTGTACTCGTACGTGCCGATGGATGCACCCTGCGGGTCGCCGTTCTCGTCGAACGTGATCTCGCCGGAGTATCCGTCGTAGTCGGCCATGCCACCGTCGTTGATGATCTTGGCGCAGTCGGCGAAGCTGGTGCACTTCTCACCGTCTCCGCTGCCACCCGAGACCTCGGCCATCTTCTCTGCGATGTCCGCACCCTCGGTCGAGCCGGCTGCGAGCGATGCGAGAGCGACGAGCACGACGGCGTCGTATGCCTCGGCCGCGTACGTGAAGTCGTTGACCTCGGCGTTGCCCTCACCCGTCCAGAACGTCTGCAGACGGTCGGTGAAGTCATCCTCGAGCGCGGGTCCGGGCTTGGTGCCCTGAGCGCCCTCGAGCGAGAACGGGAAGTTCGTGTCGGGCGACGAGCCGTAGTCCGACAGGTTTCCGTCGACGAGGTAGAACTTGTCCGGCGAGATGCCGGCGTTCACCAGCAGCGGCGCGATGGTCTTGAACTGGTCGAACGACACGATCGCGACGGCGTCGGGGTTCTGAGCCTTGATGGTCTCGACCTGTGCGTCGAACTGACCGTCACCGACGTTGTACGACGCGTCGGCGACGACCTCGCCACCGGCACCCTCGAACGTCGACTTGATGTTCTCGAAGAGTCCCGTGCCGTAGGCGTCGTTCTGGTAGATGACGCCGAGGGTCTTGTGACCGTCTTCGGCGATCAGGTTGCCGAGCACCTCACCCTGCAGCAGGTCGCTCGGAGCGGTGCGGAAGTAGAGGCCGTTGTCGTCCCAGTCCGTGAAGTCCGGGCCGGTGTTCGAGGCCGAGATCTGCAGGATGCCTGCGCTGACGTTTCCGTCGAGGATCAGGCGCGAGACGCCCGATGCCGCGGCGCCGACGATGGCGGTGACCCCTGCACCCTGGAGCTTGGTGATGGAGGTCTCGTACGCCTTGGTGTCGGTGTCGCCCTCGTCTTCGGC
>NZ_JAGGPD010000178.1 GCF_018613995.1 Microbacterium sp. ISL-103
CAGGGCTTCGGCGGCATCCTCGGCGTGGCGCAGGGCTCGGATCGTCCTCCCCGTCTCGTGCGGCTCGACTACGCGCCGGCGGATGCCACCCGCCACATCGCACTCGTCGGCAAGGGCATCACGTTCGACACCGGAGGCCTCTCGCTCAAGCCCGCGGCCTCGATGGTCGGCATGAAGTTCGACATGGCGGGAGCCGCCACCAGCGTCGCCGCGCTTCGCGCGATCGCAGCACTGCGCCTCCCCGTCCGCGTCACCGCCTGGCTGTGCATCACCGACAACATGCCGTCCGGCCGCGCGCTGCGTCCCGGCGACGTGATCCGTATCCTCGACGGCACGACCGTCGAGGTCCCGAACACGGATGCCGAGGGCCGCCTGGTGATGGCCGACGGTCTCGTCGCGGCCAGCCGCGAGAACCCCGACGTCATCATCGACGTCGCGACGCTCACCGGGGCGATCGTCATGGCGCTCGGCCACCGTCACACCGGAGTGTTCGGCGCGGATGAGGCAGTCGCCGAGTTCCTGGCGGCAGCCGGCGCGGCAGACGAGCTGGCATGGCACATGCCGCTCCCGGAGCACATGGAGGACTCGCTCGACTCCCCCATCGCCGACATGCAGAACGCCAACATGGGCGACCGCATGGGCGGTGCGTCGTACGCGGGACTCTTCCTCCGCCGCTTCGTCGGACGCGTGTCGGACGAGAAGGACGCCCCGCGAATCCCCTGGGTGCACCTCGACATCGCCGGTTCCGGTGAGCACAACGGTTCGCCCTACGGCTTCACCGACAAGGGCCCGACCGGAGCGATGGTCCGATCGATCATCGCGTTCGCCGAAGCATCCCACAAGGAGGCATGACCATGACCACGCACACCTTCGACATCGTCGTCCTGGGCGGAGGCAGCGGCGGATACGCCGCCGCACTGCGGGCCAGCGAGCTCGGCAAGTCCGTCGCCCTCATCGAGAAGGACAAGGTCGGCGGAACCTGCCTGCACCGAGGCTGCATTCCCACGAAGGCGCTGCTGCACGCGGCAGAGGTCGCGGAGCACGTGCGCGATGCCGCCCACGTCGGCATCTCGGCGACCCTCGACGGCATCGATCCCGCGGGCGTCCGCGCCTACCGCGAGGGCATCGTCGCCAAGAAGTACAAGGGGCTCGAGGGCCTCGTCAAGGCTCGCGGCATCACCACCGTCGCAGGCTTCGGCCGACTGGGCGCCGACCGCTCCGTGAGCGTGGGCGATGACGTGTACGTCGGCACCGACGTCATCCTCGCCACCGGCTCGTACAGCCGCACGCTGCCCGGTCTCGAGATCGGCGGACGGATCCTGACCAGCGAGCAGGCTCTCTCGCTCGACGTCATCCCCGAGCGTGTGCTCGTGCTCGGCGGCGGTGTGATCGGGGTGGAATTCGCCAGTGTGTGGCGATCCTTCGGCACCGAGGTCACGATCATCGAGGCGCTGCCGCATCTGGTGCCCAACGAGGACATCGCCATGAGCAAGGGTCTCGAGCGCGCATTCCGCCGCCGCGGCATCCAGTACTCGCTCGGCACGCGCTTCCAGACGGCGACTCAGGATGACAGCTCGGTCACCGTCACGCTGGAAGACGGCAAGTCGTTCACGGCCGACTACCTGCTCGTCGCCGTGGGGCGCGGACCGGTCACGGCCGATCTCGGCTTCGAAGAGGCGGGAGTCGCGCTCGACCGCGGGTTCGTCACGGTCGACGAAGACCTCCGCACCGGAGTGCCCGGCGTCTGGGCGGTCGGCGACATCACCCCCGGCCTGCAGCTCGCGCACCGCGGCTTCCAGCAGGGCATCGCCGTCGCCGAGCGCATCGCAGGCCTCTCGCCCGTGAACGTCCCGGACGTGCAGATCCCCAAGGTCACCTACTCGAGCCCCGAGGTCGCCTCGGTCGGCGTCACCGAAGAGGCAGCCGTCGCCGAGCACGGTGCCGACGCCGTGGTCTCGTACGAGTACAACCTCGCCGGCAACGGCAAGAGCGAGATCATCGGCACGGGCGGGCTCGTCAAGGTCGTGCGACTCGCAGACGGCCCCGTCATCGGGGTGCACCTGCTCGGCGACCGCGTCGGCGAGCTGATCACCGAGGGCCAGCTGGCCGTCGCGTGGGAGGCCCACCCCGAAGACATCGCTCCGCTCATCCATGCGCACCCCACGCAGAGCGAGGCACTGGGCGAAGCCTTCCTCGCTCTCGCCGGAAAGCCACTCCACGCCCTCTGAACACCAACCGGTGCACAGTTCACTAAGCTAGACACGCGTCATTTAACTTCCTGAAGGAGACTCAGTCATGAGCACATCCGTCGTCCTCCCACCTCTCGGCGAGAGCGTCACAGAGGGTACCGTCACCCGCTGGCTCAAGCAGGTCGGAGACACCGTTCAGGCGGATGAGGGCCTGCTCGAGATCTCGACCGACAAGGTCGACACCGAGATCCCCTCCCCCGTCTCCGGCGTCATCGAGGAGATCCTCGTCGCCGAGGACGAGACCGTCGAGGTCGGCGCACTGCTCGCCCGCGTCGGCGACGGCAGCGCCGCTGCCCCCACGCAGGATGCACCCGCCGAGGCCGCACCGGTCGCGGAGCAGGCTCCTGCTGCGGAGCCCGAGGCACCCGCTGCCCAGGCCGAGGCACCTGCCGCACAGCCTGAAGCCGCAGCTCCGGCGCCTGCAGAGTCGGCACCGTCCGCCCCCGCCGGCGACGCGACCGACATCGTGCTCCCCGAGCTCGGCGAGAGCGTCACCGAGGGAACGGTCACGCGCTGGCTCAAGCAGATCGGCGACACCGTCGAGGTCGACGAGGCACTGCTCGAGATCTCGACCGACAAGGTCGACACCGAGATCCCGTCGCCCGTCGCCGGTGTCCTCCAGGAGATCGTCGCCGGCGAAGACGAGACCGTCGAGGTCGGCGCTGTGCTCGCTCGCGTCGGCTCGGGCGCTGCCCCTGCGGCCGCTCCCGCTGCGCAGGCTCCCGCCGCCGAGGCACCCGCCGCCCCCACCGAGACTCCTGCCTCTCCCGCAGAGGCTCCCGCTGCTCCGGCTGCGGAGGCCCCGGTCGCTCAGGCTCCTGCCGCCGAGGGTTCGGCTGCACCCGTCGCCCCCGCTCCTGCGGCAGCGCCGTCGGAGCCCGCACCCGCTGCAGCAGCGGCTCCGGCACCCGCCGCCGCTGAGTCGAAGCTGTCGCTCCCGACCGAGAGCGACAACCTCTACGTGACCCCGCTCGTGCGTCGGCTCGCGTCGCAGCAGGGCGTCGACCTCGCCAGTGTCACCGGCACGGGCGTCGGCGGACGCATCCGCAAGGAAGACGTCCTCAAGGCGGCCGAGAGCGCTGCATCCGCACCCGCGGCAGCCTCTGCACCCGCGGCTCCTGCTCCGCTCGAGGTCTCGCCGCTGCGCGGAACGACGCAGCCCATGTCGCGCCTTCGCAAGGTGCTCGCCAAGCGCGCTGTCGAGTCGATGCAGCAGACGGCTCAGCTCACCACCGTGGTCGAGGTCGATGTCACCGCTCTCGCGGACTACCGCGACAGCGTCAAGGGCTCGTTCCTCGAGAAGACGGGCGACAAGCTCTCCTTCCTGCCGTTCTTCGCACTGGCCGCCGCGGAGGCGCTGCGCGCCTTCCCGATCGTGAACGCCACGGTCGACGGAGAGAACATCGTCTACCCGGAATCCGAGAACGTGTCGATCGCCGTCGACACCGAGCGCGGTCTGCTCACGCCGGTTCTGCGCGACGCCGCATCGAAGAACATCGCCGAGATCGCCCACGAGATCGCCGACCTCGCCGCCCGCACGCGCGACAACAAGCTGAAGCCCGACGAGCTCGCCGGCGGAACGTTCACGCTGACCAACACCGGTTCGCGTGGCGCCCTGTTCGACACCCCCGTCGTGTTCCTTCCGCAGTCCGCGATCCTCGGCACAGGAACGGTCGTCAAGCGCCCCGGTCTGGTCAAGGTCGGCGGCGCAGACGCGATCGCGGTCCGTTCGTACGTGTACCTCGCACTCTCGTACGACCACCGCATCATCGACGGCGCCGACGCAGCCCGCTTCCTGGGCGCCGTCAAGGCGCGCCTCGAGTCCGCGCAGTTCGCCGCTCAGCTCGGAGCCTGACCACAGCATCACCCTGGCTGGTCCGCGACGTCGTAGGCGTCGCGGACCAGCCATTTCTCTGCGATCCGTACGAGCACGATCATCCGCTCGTGCTGCGCACGACCTTCACCGTCGCCGTCAGCTGACGCAGATCGCATCCGGATGACGGCGACATCGCCGTAGACGTCCACCGGCGTCAGCTGAAGCGAGCCACCCGATCCGGTGCCCGACAGCGCCTCGACGATTCCTGGGGCTCCCCCGGCCACAGCGTCTGCACACTCCGGATCGCCGGTGTCGGCGCATCGATCGATGGCTGCCAACAGCGTCTTCGCCGCGGCCACAGGCTCGGCCAGGTCGCCATCCGACGGACTGCTCGGCGACACCGACGGCACAGCGGACGAAATAGCTGACGGCACGGGTGACGGCGGTGGCCCCCCAGCCGCACCTTCGATGGGCGGACGGTCAGTCGGCTTCGTACCCGAGGCATCCGTCCCGGAGCGCGACGCGCCATCGGGCTCGTCCGTCGCTCCCCCCGGCCACAGCAGACCGCCGCCGAGCACGACCACGACAGCGACGACCGCGATGAGCAGCTTACGGCTGCGAGGCACCGACGGTCGTGTTTCGCCCGTGACCGAGGCTGCGCCAGAACGCTCGACAGGGCGGAAGCCCCCGATCCGCGCTCGACCCGCTCCCTCATCTCTTCGGCCCGGGGCACGCGACATCCGGATTCTCACAGCGCGGCGCCACTGCTCGAGCCGGCGCGTGATCGCATCCACAGTGCGGTCGCTCTGCACCACCGGCCGCCTTTCCGCGCGTCGCGAGGTCGCTCCCGCACCGTTTTTCGCAGCCACCGCCGGATCCGCTCTCAGACGTCGCACCACATCGATGTCTCGTGCCTTCTCGGGCACATGGGCGTCCCGCCTCAGCGGTCGTGGCGCTGCCATATCGAGCAGCTCGGCCTCCCAGCGCTCCAGCTGCCTCCTCGGAATTCCCGGCCTGTCACCGCGCTTCTGCAGCCCCTCGCTGATCGCGACGAGCAGCCGCCCCAGGGCGCGGTCGACGGAGCCTCCGCACAGCCGATCGATGATCTCCGCTGCCCCGATCAGCGCGTCCTTTCCCGCGCCGATCACGAACATCGGTCGACCGTCTTCCGTGAGCCACCAGTCCCCGGTCTCCGGTCTTTCGGATCTGCTGAGTTCCCCGATCCCCCGCAGGACACTCGCGACCAGCGTGGTCACCTCCCCCGAGCTCAGCGCGTCGTCGATCGCCGTGCGGCGCCCGAGGAACGCGGGGATCCGTTCGGTACACCACGGGAGCAGCACATCATGCCCCTCAGCTCGGCGCACGACGTCGAGCGGTCCGGCGACGTGCTCGCTTCCCGCGTGCTCCCACCCGGCCCACCCGCTGATGGTCTCCGCGCTGACCAGCACCGCCACAGTCGAGCCGCAGTTCACCAGTCCGCCCGTGTAGGGTCCCTCGTCCTTGTCGAGATTCCTCACCACTCGGTGCGCCCCGGGCACCAGCACTGTGCCACCCTCACGAGGTCCTGTCGTCGCCATGGGCTCCATCACATCCCATCGTCGCGGCCGATCAGGCGTGTGGAGAGTGATGTGAACGGATACCCGCGCAGCGGCCGATCGTGCAGGAGCAGTGCGGTCTGAATCCGCCCGACGCGAACGACGACATCACCGCATCCGGGAGTCGGTATTCTTATGGACATGGCAAACCGCGCGTCCGCACCCGAGAAGCGTCCGGGATTCTTCTCCCAGATCAAGTCCCTCTTCAAGTTCACGAGAGAGATCTACCCCTGGCTTCCCTGGGCGCAGATCGCGCTGCTCGTGCTCGGCATCCTGATCGGCCTCATCGTCGGGTATCTGATCCCGCCGTTCCAGATCTGGACGCTGATCCTCTGGGGCATCTCCGGACTGATGCTCGGTCTGCTCGGAGCCATGTTCCTCATGACCCGCCTGTCGACCTCTGCGATGTACCAGAAGATCGACGGGATGCCGGGTGCAACCGGCCACGTCATCAGCACGAGCCTCGGGCGCAACTGGCAGGGCACCGAGACGCCGGTGGGCATCAACCCGAAGACGCAGGATGCCGTGTACCGCACCGTCGGCCGCGGCGGAGTAGTCGTGATCGGCGAAGGCTCCCGCGGGCGCTTGACCAGACTCGTCAACGACGAGCGCAGCAAGGCCGCCCGCGTGGCCCACGGCGTTCCCGTCACGGTGCTCTACGTCGGGCACGGAGATGACGACGTCGCGATCGCCGACCTCGCCAAGACGATCAAGAAGCTTCCCAAGGTGATCGACAAGGCGACCATGGGCGCCGTCATCCGACGCATCGAGTCGGTGTCCCAGTCGATCTCGTCGTTGCCGATCCCCAAGGGCATCGACCCGACGAAGGTCCGCGCACAGCGCCCGCGCTGATCCAGCACCCCGCAGACGCAGAAGCGCGGCCGCACCTCATCGGAGGGGCGGCCGCGCTTCTGCGTTCACTCGGAGAGCGGCTGGCGTGGGAGCCGGCGCACCTTCGCGCGACGCCGGCGGCGCTCGGGAACCATGGATCGCATCTCGTCGAGCTTGCCGAAGCAGAACAGGCGATCCTCCGCCTCGAGGACGACGTGCTTGCGCGGGTTCGGGATGACCGAGACTCCTCGATGCAGCGTGAGCACCGTGATGTCCCGCTCCCACAGCCCTGCTTCTCCGAGCGTCTTGCCGACGAGGTCGACCGCGCCGTGCACCATCAGCTCGGCAACGCCGTAACCGGTCGAGACGGTGAGGCGCTGACGCACGTCGATCTCAGGGAACGCGACCTGCCCTGCGATGTAGTCGATGATGGCCCCGGCGACGTCGAGCTTGGTGGCCGTCTCGATGCCCTGAAGGCCGGGTGAGGAGTTGACCTCCATGACCAGCGGGCCGTCATCTCCCTCGAGCATGTCGACGCCCGCGACGCGAAGGCCCATGATCTGGGCGGACCGGACGGCGGCCCGCTCGTAGACGGGGTCGAGTTCGACCGCCTCGACGGACCCGCCGCGGTGCACGTTCGAGCGGAACTCGTCGCCCGCCGCCGACCGCCGCATCGCCGCCACGACCCGGTCGCCCACGACCAGTGCGCGGATGTCGCGTCCGCGGCTCTCGGAGATGAACTTCTGGATGAGCACGTTCTGCTTGGTCGAGTGCAGCGTCTCGATGATCGCCTCGGCGACCTTGACCTGCGGAGCCAGGATCACCCCGATGCCCTGCGTGCCCTCGAGTAGCTTGATCACCACGGGCGCTCCGCCGACACGCTCGATCGCCGGTCGGACGTCGGCGCGATTGCGCACGAACGCGGTGGGAGGCATGGCGATGTTGTGGCGCGACAGGATCTGGTTGGCGCGGAGCTTGTCGCGCGCGCTCGAGATGCCGTTGGCCGTGTTCGGGGTGTAGACGTCCATCTGCTCGAACTGACGCACCACCGCGGTGCCGAAGTAGGTGATCGAGTTCCCGATCCGGGGCAGGATCGCGTCATAGTCGCTCAGCTGACGTCCGCGGTAGTGCAGATCGGGTTCGTCAGCGGTG
>NZ_JAGGPD010000179.1 GCF_018613995.1 Microbacterium sp. ISL-103
GCCGACCGCGACGCCTGCGCCGCGACCGATCGCGTAGCCGAGGCCCATGATCATCAGGCCGATCACGGGCACCACGCAGAGCAGGGCGATACCCGCGAACACCCAGGCGACGATCCGACCGGCTGACGAGGGGCCGTTCGCACGGCGGGCGCGCGCGAATGCATCGACCTCGGCGGAGTTCACCGGCTCGAGCAGGGCGCGGGCGTCGAAGTGGCCGGCGGGGCCCGGCGACGGGGCGGATGCAGAGGCGGGAACGGTCACGCGTCCACGCTAGCCGAGCCTCTTCCGCTCAATCGGGAGGGTCGAGCCCCTCAGCGCCGTCCGGCGTGCAGCACGGCGCGCACGACGAGACCGGCGACCAGAGCCCAGAAGGCGGCGCTGACTCCGAGCACCGCGATGCCGGATGCCGCGACCAGGAAGGTGACGACGGCCGGGATGCGCTCGCCGGGGTCGTCGATCGCCTGCTGCACCGACGACCCGAACGCGGCGAACAGCGCGAGGCCCGCGACGGCGGGGATCACCGCCTCGGGGGCGAGCAGCACCAGGGCGGCGAACGCCGCGGAGAATCCGCCGAGCACGAGATAGGCGGCACCCGTCGAGACCCCGGCGACCCAGCGACGGCTCGTGTCGGGGTCGGCATCGGGGGAGGCCGCGAGAGCGGCGCTGATCGCCGCGAGGTTGATGGCGTGCCCGCCGGCCGTCGCGCCGAGCGCGGTGCCGACACCGGTCACGAGCATCGCGGGGCGCCAGGGCACCTCGTATCCGAAGCTGCGCATGATGGCGACGCCCGGCACGTTCTGCGAGGCCATGGTGACGATGAACAGCGGAAGGGCGAGGCCGACGAGCGCGCCCACCGTGAACGTCGGGGCGGTGAGCTCGATCCGCGGCACGAGCAGTCCCGCATCCACCGGAGCGCCCTCCTGCACGAGTGAGACGGCGACGACCACCGCCGCCGCGACGAAGGCGAGGGGCACGGCCCAACGCGGGGCGAGACGGGCGAAGAGCAGCCAGGTCAGGACGACCGGGATCACACCCCAGGGGTTGGCGACGAGTCCGGTGATCGGCGCGAGGCACAGCGGCAGCAGGACGCCGGCGAGCATCGCCTGCGCGATCGACGGGGGGATGCGCGCGATCAGGGCGCCGAGCGCCGGCCAGAACGCCGTGAGCAGGATGAGCGCTGCCGCGACGAGGAACGCCCCGACCGCTGCCGGCCATCCGCCGTCGACGATCCCCGTCGCGGCGAGCAGTGCGGCACCGGGGGTCGACCAGGCGACCGTGATCGGCATCCGATACCGCCATGCCAGGACGACGCAGGCGAGCCCCATCGTGAGACTGAGCGCGAGCAGTCCGCTGGCGGCCTGGGCGGGGGTGGCGCCGACCGCGCTGAGCCCGGTGAGCACGACCGCGAACGAACTCGTGAACCCGACCAACGCGGTGACGACCCCGGCCAGGATCGGTCGGGACAGAGGTGCGGCGGTCGGCATCCTCCGAGGGTATCGGGGTCGGTGCTACGCGAGTCCCATCCGGTGGGCGAGTACGACGGCCTGCACGCGGTCCCGCGCCCCGAGCTTCTGCAGGATCCTCGAGACGTGCGTCTTCACGGTGGCCTCGCCGATGAACAGGGTGCTCGCGATCTCGGCGTTGCTGCGGGCATCCGCGAGCAGCGCGAGCACCTCGGCCTCGCGATCGGTGAGGGGATCCGCGAGCACGGTCGGCAGGGGCGCTGCAGATGCAGGCGCAGGCGCAGGCGAAGGAGCGGATGCTGGTGCAGGCGCGGATGCTGGGGCGGGCGCCGCCGTGAATCGCGAGAGCACTCGTCGTGTGACCTCGGGAGCCAGCATCCCGTCGCCCGCCGCCAGCGCCCGGACCGCGGCGATGAGGTCTTCCGCTCCGGCGTTCTTGAGCAGGAAGCCGCTGGCCCCTGCATCCAGAGCCTGGTACAGGTAGTCGTCGCGATCGAACGTCGTGATGATCGCGATCGCGGCGGCGACGGCGGGGTCGGCGACGATGCGGCTGGTCGCCTCGATGCCGTCCATGTCGGGCATCTGCACGTCCATCGTGATCACATGCGGGAGAAGAGCGGATGCCCGGGCCACAGCCTCGGCTCCGGTCGCCGCCTCGCCGACGACCGTGATGTCGGGCTGGCTATCGAGGATGGTGCGGAATCCGGCCCGCAGCATCGCATGGTCGTCGACGAGCAGGACGCGGATCGGCGGGGTGGTCTCGGTCATGAGCGTGTGCTCGTCTCGGTCAGGATGTCGGTCGGCGTCGCGCGGGAATCTGCGGGCAGCGGCGCCCGAGCGCGCACGCGTAGGCCCCCGGTCGGCCGCGGGGTCACCTCGAGCGTGCCGCCTGAGGCGGCCGCGCGCTCGCGCATGCCGAGCTGGCCGAGTCCGGGCCGCAGCGCCGCGACCGTGCGGCCGGTGTTGACGATGTCGACCTCGACCCCGTCGTCGTCGTAGCGCACCCGCACCTCTGCGGTGGCGCCGATGCCGGCATGACGCCGGGCATTGGTGAGCGATTCCTGGGCGATGCGGTAGAGGTTCACCGCGACGACCGACGGCACAGGCACCGGATCGCCGATGACCGCGTAGTCGGTGGGCAGCCCTGCCTCGGTCGATGCTTCGGTCAGGGAGCGGATGTCGTCGAGCGTCACTGTCGAGGAGGCATCCGTGGTCTCGCCGCCGGGCGAGCGAAGGGTCTCGAGCAGCTGCCGCAGCTCGTGGATCGCATCGCGAGCCGAGCCCTCGATGCCGGTCAGGATGCTCTTCGACTTCTCGGGATCCTGGTCGATCACGAGCCGCGCGGCGCCGGCCTGCACTCCCATCACCGACACATGGTGCGCCACGACATCATGCAGCTCTCGGGCGATGCGCACGCGGTCGAGCGCCACGGCCTGCGCAGCCGTGACCTCGCGTTCCCGTTCGAGCTCAGCCGTGCGCTGCTCGAGCACCGCACGCTCCTGGGCGGCGTGCCACGAGCGCTCGCCGAAATAGTAGGCGCCGCCGAAGTAGAGCACGTTCAGCAGCAGCTGGATCAGCATGAAGGCGAGGTAGGGCGAGAGAAGCCCTGCCGCCACCTCGGCTTTGTCTGCCTCTTCGATGGCCTCGCGGTACATCGTGATGATCAGCCAGACGAACATGCCGACGATGATCGCGACCCGCACGATCATCGCGGCCCGCCGGTCGTTCATCCAGGCGCCCACCGTGTAGAGCGACACGAACATGGCGATGTTGCCGACGTAGATCTCGGGCACCTGGAACGAGATCGCGAGGAAGTAGGCCAGCGAGATGGCGACGGCGACCGGCGCCGGCCAGCGCCGCCGCACGGCCAGCGGTGCCGTGACGGCGAGCGCGTAGACGAGCGCGGTCCACGTCTCGGCGCGGGTGTCGCCGTAGATCTCGGCCACGGTCGAGAGCGCGGCGCTCAGGACGGCGCCGACGAACATGACCGCCGCGAGCACGAGGTCGCCGCGCTGCTCGCGGACGCTGGGTGTGCGGAGGAACGGTGCGGCGGGCATCCTCTTACCGTAGAGCCGTGCCGGATGCGGGGGCATCCCCCGCAGGGGGGATCGCGTGCCGTTGTCAGAACCTCTTGACGCATCGGCGGGCCGGACACCCCGTCGAAGGTCACGGTCTCGTTCGACCTCGACAGTCGGGAGGCGGTCGATGCTCTCGTCGCGCGCGCCGCTGCCGCCGGTGGGCGGGTCGGCGACACGGATGACTATCCGTTCATGTACCAGCGCCAGTTCGACGACCCCGACGGCTACCACTACTCGCCGTTCTGGATGAAGCCGGACTCCGACGCGACATCGTGAGCGACCTCGCGGCAGCCCTCGACGTCGTCGGTGCCCGGTGGGCGCTGCTCATCGTCGGGCGGCTGCTCGACGGCCCGCAGAGATACGGCGATCTGCAGCGCGATCTGGGAGTGCCGACGAACATCCTCGCGACCCGCCTGCGAGAGCTGGAGGGGGCGGGGGTGCTGACCCGACTTCCGCTGCGCCACAACACTCGCGCGTATGCGCTCACCGATCGAGGCGCCGCGCTGCGCGAGGCGATCGACGCGCTGGGCCGCTGGGGTCGGGAAGAGCAGGCCCCCGAGAGGCGCTGAGCGAGCGCATACTGTGAGCATCGCCGCCCTTCGTGCAAAGGAACACTCGGATGACCGGACGCATCGTGATCGACCTGTTCACCACCCTCGACGGGGTCGCGCAGGGCCCCGGCGGCGTCGACGAAGACACCTCCGGCGGGTTCCGCTTCAGCGGCTGGCAGGCCGGTCACCCGTCATCGGGCATGGGAGAGACCGTCTCGAAAGGGATGCAGCAGCTCGACGCTCTGCTGCTCGGCCGTCGCACCTACGACATCTTCGCCGGGTACTGGCCGCATCACACCGAGGGGCCGTCGGGCGAGATCGGCCGCCTCTTCGACCGGGTGCCGAAGTACGTGGCGTCTCGCGACGCCGACATCACGCTCGACTGGCAGAACAGCCACCGCGTGGGCGGTGACCTCGCCGTCGAGATCGCCGAGCTGCGAGCCCGGCATCGCGAGGTGCATGTCATCGGCAGCGTCGACCTCGTGCACTCGCTGCTCGCCGAGGGGCTGTTCGACGAGCTCACTCTGTGGGTGTATCCGATCCTGCTCGGCACGGGCAAGAAGGTGTTCGACGACGGCGCCATGCCCTCGGTGCTGCAGCTGCTCGAGCCGCCGGTCGCTGACGACAGCGGTGTGATGCTGCTGCGCTACGGGCGCACGGATCGACAGCCCGAGGTCGGTACCTTCGAGGATTGACGCGGCACGTACGTCAGCGCAGCGAGAGCACGCGCTCGATGACCCTGGCGACGCCGTCGTCGTCGTTCGACGCGGTGGTCTCGTCAGCCGCGTCCTGCACGACGTCGTCCGCATCGGTCATCGCGACTCCGTGCCCTGCCCACCGCAGCATCTCGACGTCGTTGAGGGCGTCGCCGAAGGCGAGCACGTCGTCCCGAGCGATGGCGAGATGCTCGCAGAGCCGCGCGAGACCGGTGGCCTTGGTGACGCCCTCGGCCATGACCTCGACGAAGGGCGCACCCGACAGCGTCGCCTCGAAGCCCGTGAGGCCGAGGGCGCGCAGCGACTCGAACAGGTCGGTGGGGGCGAGTTCCGGATGCCTGATCACGAACTTCAGGCTGGGCGCCGCGAGCACCTGATCGAGGGCGACCCCGCCCATGGTGCGCGGATCGCGTTTGTGATCCGAGAGATCGGCGATCTCGGCGTACCCGCGCTGGGCGACGAACGTCTCACCGCCCTCTCTCACGCTGGCGAAGAGCAGGCCGGGGATGCTGGCGCGCAGCGCGTCGGCCAGGGTGCGGATCGTCTCGGCCGGGAGCTCCTCGGCGAACAGCATCCGACCGTCGGCGAGGTGCGTCGCGTAGGCGCCGTTGCTGCACAGGGCCCAGCCGTCGAAGCCCGCCCCCGCGGCGATCGCGCGCAGGCCGATCGGCTGACGCGCGGTGACCGGCACCACATGGACCCCCCGGGCTCTGGCCCCGTCGAGGGCTGCGCGGGTCCGTCGCGTGACCGTCGACGTGGAGTCGAGGAGCGTCCCGTCGAGATCGGTGGCGATCAGTCTGACGGTCACGGTCTCAGGAGAAGATCATCGGCAGGTCGTCGTCGTCTTCCTCGGCGCCGCCGAGGCCGAACTCGACGACCACGGGGACGTGGTCGCTGGGCTGCTCGCCCTTGCGCTCCTCGCGGTGGATCGACGCACCGGTGACGGCATCTGCGAGCGTCTTCGAGCCGAGGACGAAGTCGATGCGCACGCCCTCGTTGCGGGGGAACTTGAGGCGCTGGTAGTCCCAGTAGGTGAAGCCCTCGGGGATCAGCGGGCGGACGACGTCGGTCAGGCCCGCGTCGGCGAACGCGAAGAAGGCCTGTCGCTCCTCGGGGGAGACATGGGTGGAGACGCCCTCGACGATGTCGGGATCGCCGTTGTCGACATCGAACGGGATGATGTTGAAGTCGCCGACCAGCGCGAGCGGCAGATCGGGGTTCGCCGCGAGCTCGGCCGCGGTCGCCTTCTTCAACTCGTCGAGCCAGTGCAGCTTGTAGGCGTAGTGCGGGTCCTCGAGCGAGCGGCCGTTCGGCACGTACAGGCTCCACACCCGCACACCGTCGACGAGCACGCCCAGCGCGCGCGCCTCGAGCGGAGCGTCGGGCCCGTCATGCCCCTTGGCGAAGCCCGGCATGCCGTCGAACGCGGTGCGTACATCGGTGACCGGCAGGCGGCTCGCGATCGCGACGCCGTTCCACTGATTCAGGCCGTGCACCTCGACGTGGTAGCCGGCCTCTTCGAACTGCGCGTAGGGGAACTGCTCGGGTTTGCACTTGATCTCCTGCATCGCCAGCACGTCGATGTCTTCACGGACGGCGAACTCGACGGTGCGGGTGACACGGGTGCGGATGGAGTTGACGTTCCAGGTGGCCAAGCGCATGCGTCAAGCCTAGGGCCCACCTCCTACACTGGATGCCGTGACCGCACTCGACGCAGACCGCCAGACCCTCCTCGACCTGATCAAGGACGAGGCCGTGTTCCACGGGGACTTCACCCTCTCGAGCGGCAAGAAGGCGACGTACTACGTCGATATGCGCAAGCTCACGCTCGATCACCGCGCGGCTCCCGCGATCGGCCGCATCATGCTCGACCTCGTCGGCGACCTCGACGTGGTCGCTGTCGGAGGCCTGACGCTCGGTGCCGATCCGATCGCCAACTCGGTGCTGCACGCCTCGGTCGCAGCCGACCGCCCCCTCGACGCGTTCGTCGTGCGCAAGGAGCCGAAGGATCACGGCCGAGGCCGCCAGATCGAAGGCGCCGACGTCAAGGGCAAGCGTGTCGTCGTGCTCGAAGACACCTCGACCACCGGGCAGTCGGCGCTCAAGGCCGTCGAGGCGCTTCGCAAGGAGGGCGCCGAGATCGTCGCCGTCGCCGTGATCGTCGACCGCAAGACCGGCGCTCAGGCCGCGATCGAAGCCGAGGGGCTCGAATGGCGCGCCGCCTTCGATCTCGACGACCTCGGACTCGACCCGCAGTGACCCGCTACGCGCTGGCCGTCGACGTCGGCGGCACCAAGATGGAGGCCGCGCTCGTGAGCGAGCACGGCGCGCTGGTGCGTGGAAGCCGCAGCCGTAGGGCGACCGGTCGGGAAACCACTCCCGCGTCGCTCGACGACGCGATCGCGACGGTGATCGCCCATGCGCTCTCCCGCCTCCCCGAAGACGGCGAGCTCATCGGCGCCGGCATCGGCAGTGCGGGGCCGATCGACCGGACTGCCGGTCAGATCCTTCCGGTGAACATGCCCGCAGCCCGCGGATACGGTCTCGCGGATGCGGTGCGCACGACCGCCTCTGGGATCCTCGGCCGTGCGCTGCCGACGGTCTTCGGCCACGACGGCGGCGCGCTCGCGCTGGCGGAGTCATGGCTGGGCGCCACGCAGGATGCCGGAGCATCGCTGTCGATCGTCGTCTCGACCGGAGTCGGTGGAGGGTTCGTCGTCAACGGCGCGTACATTCCCGGCGCCACCGGCAATGCCGGACATCTCGGTCAGGTGCGCCGCGAAGGCGGGCTGACGCTCGAGGAGATCGCCTCGGGGCCGGCGAGTGCCGCCTGGGCGCAGCAGCAGGGCTGGACCGGTGCCACCGGCGAAGATCTGGCCCGGGATGCCGCTGCCGGCGACACCGTCGCCCGCGCCGCTATCGAGCGGTCGGCGAAGGCCGTGGGCGAAGCGCTGGCGGATGCCGCGACCCTCGTCGACCTGGACATGGTCGCGATCGGCGGCGGGTTCTCGCGGGTGTCTGCCGACTACATCGACCTCGTGCAGCAGGCGCTCACGGCGAGTGCCGCGCACGAGTATTCGCGTCGCACCAGAGTCGTGCGCTCCGGACTCGGCGACGAGGGGCCGCTCATCGGCGCCGCGGCGCTCGTCCTGCGCTGACGTCGGCGCGGTCCTGCGCCCATCTGTCATGCTTTCCGTTCGCCTCCCTAACAAAACCGCTCTACGCTCGTAGCAGGCGACGGAAGGAACACGCATGCGCGTACTCGGACTGCTCTCGGGCACCTCGCACGACGGAATCGACGTCACGGTCGTCGACTTCCGCGAGGAGGACGGAGACCTGCGCGGCACCGTCCTGCACGAAGACAGCGTTCCCTACGACCCCGAGCTGCGGGCTCGTCTCGTCGCCGCGCTGCCGCCGGCGCCCACGACGTTCTCCGAAGTCTGCGAGCTCGACACGCTGATCGGCCAGGCCTTCGCCGAGGTCGCAGCCGCAGCCGCTGACGCGGTCGGGGGCGTGGATGCCGTCTGCACGCATGGCCAGACCGTCTTCCACTGGGTGGATGCCGGCCATGCGCTCGGCACCCTGCAGATCGGCCAGCCCGCATGGATCGCCGAACGGGTGGGTGCGCCGGTCGTCTCGGACGTCCGTATTCGCGACATCACGGCAGGCGGGCACGGCGCACCTCTCGTGTCGTTCCTCGACGAGCTGCTGCTCCGGGGTCGCGCGGGAGTGTCGGCCGCGGTGAACCTCGGCGGCATCGCGAACATGACGGTGGTCGGCCCCGACGGCCTGTCGGCCTATGACATCGGCCCGGCCAACGCGCTGGTCGATGCGGTCGTGGTGGCAGAGGGCCTGAACGAGCGCGGCTACGACGCGGATGCCGCGATCGCGCGCACCGGCTCCGTCGACGAGGGGCTCCTCGAAGCGCTGCTCGCCGACCCGTACTACGCACTCGCAGCGCCCAAGAGCACCGGCAAGGAGCACTTCCACCTCGACTACGTGCGCGCGCACGTCGAGGAGCTGACGGCGCAGAGGCGAGAGATCTCGATCTCCGACATCGTGCGCACCCTCACCGAGCTGACGGTGCGCCCGGTCGCACAGGACGTTCAGGCCGTCGGCATCCGGTTCCTCGCCGTCTCGGGCGGCGGATGCCACAACCCGCTGATCATGCAGGGGCTGCGAGACGCACTCCCCGAGGTCGAGGTCGCCTTCGCCGACGAGCTCGGCGCCTCGGTCGACAGCAAGGAGGCGATCCTGTTCGCACTGATCGGCTGGTGCACGATGCACGGCGTCGCCGCGGTGACGCCGGGCGGCACCGGTGCGCGCGAGCCGCGCATCCTCGGCACGATCACACCGGGTTCAGGGCCGCTGCGGATGCCGGAGCCCGTCGCTCGAGTGCGCAGCCTGACCCTGGACTGACGCAGAAGTCGACAGCGCTCAGCGCTGGCGGTCGTCGTCGTCCCAGGGACCTTCCCACCAGCCGGCGCGACCCTCGCCCTCGCCGCCGTCGCGGCGGCGCGAGCGGAAGAACTGCACGACGAACACCGACAGCGAACTCAGGCCGATCAGGATCAGGACGAGGAACAGCAGGTCGGACTGGTTCATGGGCGCTTCCCCTCGGCGGCATCCGCCACCATCTTGGCGATCCGCGCGGATCGCGTCTCGGCACGCTTCGCCGTCGCGATGTGCGTCAGGCCGAACTTCTTGACCGATTTCGGGAAGGCGTCCCAGTGCGCGCGCGCCGCGGGCACGGCATCCAGCGCCGCGGTCAGCTCGGCAGGCTCGATGCCTGCCTCCGGGCCGTCGAGCATCGTCCATGATCCGTCGGCCTTCGCTGCCGCGAGCACGCGGGTGCCTGCGGGGGCGAGCAGCCCGGCGGCCTCGAGCTCGACCAGACGCGCCTTGTTCGTCGCCGCCCACCCGCTGCCGCGACGCCGCGGGGAGAACCACTGGCCGACCCTCTCATCGTCGAAGGTGCGCACCGGCCCGTCGATCCACCCGAAGCAGAGCGCCTGACGCACGGCGTCGTCGTAGCCGACGCCGTCGGCTCGGGTGCCGCGTACGCTCAGCAGCCACACTCCTGCGGCGCGCTCATGGTGCTCCTCGAGCCAGGCCCGCCACACCGCCGCATCCGCCGCGACGATGCGCTCTCCTTCGTCGAGCGCTCCCACGTCAGTCCTCGTCGAGCGTCGGGATCGACTCGGTGACGGTCGGCAGCAGATCGGCGACCGAGTCGACGATCTCGTCGGGGCGGAACGGGTACTTCTCGACCTCTGCCAGATCGCTGATTCCCGTCATCACGAGCACGGTGTGCAGGCCCGCCTCGATGCCGGCGATGATGTCGGTGTCCATGCGGTCGCCGATCATGCCGGTCTTCTTCGAGTGCGCGCCGATCTTGTTCAGCGCCGAGCGGAACATCATCGGGTTCGGCTTGCCGACCACGTACGGCTCCTTGCCGGTGGCCTTGGTGATGAGGGCGGCGATCGCACCCGTCGCCGGCATCACGCCGTCGGCCGAGGGGCCGGTGGCGTCGGGGTTCGTGACGATGAAGCGCGCGCCCTTGATGATCAGGCGGATCGCCTTGGTGATCGCCTCGAACGAGTAGTTGCGGGTCTCTCCGACCACCACGAAGTCGGGGTTCGTCTCGGTCATGATGAAACCGGCCTCGTGCAGCGCGGTGAGGATGCCTGCTTCGCCGATCACGAACGCCGATCCGCCGGGCAGCTGCTGAGCGAGGAAGTCCGCGGTCGCGAGAGCCGAGGTCCAGATGCGCTCCTCGGGCACGATCAGGCCGCTGGCCCGCAGGCGGGCAGAGAGGTCGCGCGCGGTGAAGATCGAGTTGTTCGTGAGAACCAGATACGGGATCTCGTTCTGCTCCCACCCGGCCAGCAGTTCGGATGCTCCGGGAATGGCGTCGTTCTCATGGACGAGCACGCCGTCCATGTCGGTCAGCCAGCATTCGATGTCATCGCGGTGTGCCATGTGCACAGCCTATTGGGCGGTCGTTACGGGGAGGTGTCAGGTTCTGACGGGGTTCCCAGGTGCCCGATCGGGCGGTCGCCCGGAGGTCGATCAGACGCTGAGCCAGACCACGTCGGCCGCGCCTTCGGGCAGAGCGGTCGCTGCGCCGTCGAGCTCGATGCCCGATGGCGTGGTCGTGACGGTCGCTGCGACGATGACGCCCGCGGCTTCGAGGGCGCGCAGCAGCTCGGGGTCGCGGTCATCGACCCGCAGGACCCGCCCGACGTGACCGGTCGGGGCGTCGGCGAGCAGCACGAACGGCTCGCGGTCGACGGCGCCGTCGGCATCCGGGATCGCATCGCCGTGAGGATCGAACCGGGGCCGTCCGAGGCGAGCGTCGATGCCCTCGAGCAGCCGATCGCTGATCGTGTGCTCGAGCACCTCGGCCTCGTCGTGCACCTCGTGCCAGCCGTAGTCGAACTCCTGCACGAGCCAGGTCTCGATCAACCGGTGACGCCGCACCATCGCGAGGGCGCGGCGGGTACCGGCGTCTGTGAGCCGCACCGCGCCGTAGGGCACGTGCGAGACGAGTCCGGCCGCGGCGAGCTTCTTGACCATCTCGGTCACCGACGAGGGGGCGATGCCGAGCTTCGCCGCGAGTACGGACGGAGTGATCGGCGCGTCCTGCCACTCGGTGTGCGCGTAGACGGTCTTGAGGTAGTCGTCTGCTGCCGGGGATGCCACTCGTCCAGCCTAGATCAGGGGGCGGCGCCGGTCAGGCGCGGTCGCGGCGGATCACGGGTTGGCGGCGCGGATCAGCATGTCGAACACGACCTGCCCGGCGAAGAAGACGACGAGGAATCCGAGCAGGGCGGCGAAGAGCGAGAGTCGTCCGTCGAACCCCTCGATGTCGGCGATGCCGATCTTGCGCGCGCGGAACGCGAGCACGAGGGTCGCGATGCCGAGGGCCAGCTGCACCCAGGGCCCGCCGAACGGAAGCACCTGGGGGAAGGCGACGAGGAGCCCGCCGGCCACTCCTGTCGCGATGCCGATCCAGGTGAGGATGCGGACGTCGCGACGCGCGGTTTCGGCAGACATGATGTCGAGCCTATCCGTCCGGGCGGGCGCTCACCGACGCTGTGAATCGTGTCAATCACGGAAGATCCCTTGACGGACCCGAGCGCGGAAGGTAGCTTCGACCGGGCACGGGAAAACGCTATCCGAGCGGGCTTCGCGCCCAGAGATGGATTTCGACGATGAACATCCGACACCAATCGTTCCGCGCCGTCGTGGCGGTCGCCGCGGCCGGCTGCCTCCTCGTGGGAGGCGCACAGAGTGCGGGGGCGGTCTCGCCCACGGCTCCCGAGACCGGCCGCCATGATCAGGGGGCGAAGACGCCGCAGCTCGAAGCCCTCGACCGCGGTCTCGTCGCCGTCGCGACGACAGACGGGGTCTTCGTCAGCTGGCGTCTGCTCGCCACCGAGGCGAGCGGCGCCACCTCCACGGGGCTCGCGGGCCCCGACTTCGCGCTCTACCGCGACGGCGCGAAGGTCGCCACGATCACCGACAGCACCAACTACGCCGATGCCGACGGCACGGCCGCGTCGGAGTACTCGGTCGTCCCGATCGTGAACGGCGTCGAGCTGACGGCATCCGCGTCGGCACCCGTCACCGCCTGGGCGGAGGGACACCACGACCTTCCGCTGCAGAAGCCCGCCGACGGGGTCACGCCGAAGGGCGAGGCGTACACGTACTCGGCGAACGACGTGTCGGTCGGCGACGTCGACGGAGACGGGCAGTACGAGTACGTCGTGAAGTGGGACCCGTCGAATTCGAAGGACGTGTCGCAGCGCGGATACACGGGCCCTGTCTATCTCGACACCTACGAGCTCGACGGCACTCTGCTGAACCGCCTCGATCTCGGCGTGAACATCCGTGCGGGCGCGCACTACACGCAGTTCCTCGTCTACGACTTCGACGGCGACGGGCGATCCGAGACGATGCTGAAGACGGCACCCGGCACCAAGTCGGTGCAGTTCGCCGCCGACGGGTCGGTGAAGAAGGAGTCGTACATCACGCTACCCAAGGCCGATCGCAAGGCCGGGTACTCGAACGACGACGACTATCGCCTCAGCGCCGCCGATTACGAGGCGCACCTGGTCGAGATGTTCCTCGGCTGGAGCGAGCGCGAAGAGGTCGTGTCCGGGCAGTGGCCCGCCACTCTCGAAGAGGCCTGGGGCATGCCCGTGACCCACGAGTACCCGCTCTCTCAGGAGAGTGCAGAAGAGCTGGCCGACACCTTCATCGACGTCTATGCCCCGAGCCGCAGCGCCCGCAATCTGCTGCGCGAGTTCGAGGGCTTCATCGTCGACGGCCCCGAATACCTCACGGTCTTCGACAGCGCGACCGGCAAGGAGCTGCAGACGATCCCGTACCCCACCGAACGTGGAGATGACGGACTGCTGTGGGGCGACTACGCGATGTCGCGCATCGAGCCGGCCAACCGCGTCGATCGCTTCCTCGCCGGCGTCGGGTACCTCGACGGCCAGCATCCGTCCGCCGTCTTCGCCCGCGGCTACTACACCCGCACGACGGTCACCGCGTTCGATTGGGACGGCAAGCGGCTGAAGGAGCGGTGGGTATGTCGAC
>NZ_JAGGPD010000180.1 GCF_018613995.1 Microbacterium sp. ISL-103
GCGCTTCGCCTCGCCCGCGGCGGGCAGCGGCACCTCGTACGCGGCGTCCTTGCCGTCGAGCATCCAGGCGATCACGCCGTCTTCGCCCTCGTAGATCGGGGCGGGGCTGGTCTGGCCGCGCATCGCCCGGTCGACGGCCTCGACCGCGAGCTTGCCGGCGAAGGCCGGGGCGTGCGCCTTCCAGGTCGAGATCTCGCCCTTGCGGCTCTGGCGGGTGGCGGTGGTGGTGTGCAGTCCCTGGCCGACGGCCTGGTAGATCGTCTCGACGTCGAGGCCGAGCAGAGTGCCGATGCCGGCGGCGGCCGACGGTCCGAGGTGGGCGACGTGGTCGATCTTGTGCTTGTGCAGGCAGATCGCGCGGACGAGGTCCATCTGGATCTCGTAGCCGGTGGCGATGCCGCGCAGCAGCGCGCGACCATCCGCCTGCACGTGCTGGGCGACGGCGAGGATCGGCGGGATGTTGTCGCCCGGGTGCGAGTACTCGGCCGCGAGGAACGTGTCGTGGTAGTCGAGCTCGCGCACGGCCACGCCGTTGGCCCAGGCCGCCCACTCGGGGCTCGTGCGGTGGTCGAGCGCCGCGCCGAAGACCGTGGCGCCGATGCCCCCGGTCGAGACGGGGTGGCTGAACGCCTGGGCGCGGGCCGCGTTGATGGGGCCGCGGGTGAGCGACGCCGCGGCGACCGACGCGTTGTCGATGATGCGGTTGATGATCATGTCGGTGACGTCCTGCTCGACCTCGACCGGGTCTGCGGCGACCTCGGCGATCTTCCAGGCGAGCTGGTCTTCTCGGGCGAGGTTCTCATCGCTGCGGTGCACGCGGACGTGGTGGGTGACGGTCATTTCACACCTTCTGGGTTGGCTGTCAGGGAGTCGAGGATGCCGGCGAGCGCGTTGTGCAGGTGCACATGCGTGGCGTGGGCGGCGAGATCGCCGTCTCGCGCGCCGAGAGCTGCCGCGATCGTGCGGTGCTCGGCGGCTGAGGCGGCGAGGCGGTCGGGCTTGTCTCGGGCCATGCGGCGCACCCGCACGAGGTGCGTGCGCACGGTGCGCAGCGCCGAGGCGATGTAGTCGTTGTCGACCGCGGCGTCGAGCGCCGCGTCGAAGCGGGCGATGAGGGCGTAATACGCATCGCGGCCCTCGACGGCTGTGAGGTCGACGTGCGCGAACTCACCGGCGAGGGCGGCGAAGAGTGCGGCATCCCCGCGCTGTGCTGCGAGTCGGGCGGAGGTCTCTTCCAGCGCGCGACGGATCTCGAAGAGCGCGATGATGTCGTCGGCGTCGAGGCCGGCCACCACCGTCACCCGAGGCGACTGCTGCACGACCAGGCCGTCGGCCGCCAGCCGGCGCAGCGCCTCGCGCATCGGGGTGCGGCTGATGCCGAGCCGGGCGGCCTGCTCGACCTCGCCCAGCACGAAACCGGCGGGGAGGGCGCCCGACTGGATGTCCTCCAGCAGCGCCGCGTGCGCTCGATCGCTCGCGGTGATGCGATCAGCGACAGAGCTCATGCCCTCAGTGTATACACAAATACATCAAGCCGGTCATTCGCGCGACGTACGAGTACTTCACGTATACATTGAGCTACCGCCGCGGCAGCGCGACGGCATCCGGAAGCGGTTCGACGAACTCGGCGGGGCGCGGCTCGCCGAGTTTCACCACGACCACGCCGACCAGCACGAGCGCTCCGCCGAGGGCCTGCAGCAGGTCGGGCAGCTGTCCGAGCAGGAGCCAGCCGAAGAGCAGCGCGGCGACGACCTCGGAGAGCGCGACGAAGGATGCGAGGCGTGAGCCCAGCATCCGGGTCGAGGCGATGCCCAGCACGTACGCGAGAGCCGTCGCGATCAGGCCGATCGCGAGCACCGGCACGAACCACGGCACGGTGCCGAAGCGATAGGTGATGTCGTCGGTCGTCCAGGCGATGGGCAGGATGCCGACGAGTCCGGCGATCGTCAGTGCGATCGCGCCGAGCAGCAACCCCGCCCCGGCGAGCGCGATCGGCGGCAGCCCGGTGTCGGCTCTGGCCGAGAGCAGGAAGTACGTCGCGGCACCCACCATCGCGGCGAGCGCCCAGAGGATGCCGGCGACGTTGACCTCGGCACCGGTGATGATGTCGAGCATCAGCACGAGACCGACGAAGGCGATCGCGGCGCCGATCACGCTGCGCCGACTCGGGCGCTCACCCCGGCGCAGCCACAGCCAGAGGATGACGGCGATCGGCGCTGTGTATTCGATGAGCAGTGCGAGGCCGACGTCCATCACAGCGACGGCCTGGAAGTAGCAGAGCTGCGTGGCGGTGACGGCGAGCAGGCCGTATGCGGCGACCATGCCGGCGTTCTTCCGCAGCACGCCCCATCGCCCCCGCAGCGACAGGATCGTCGGCACGAGCAGCACGAGCGCTGCGACCCAGACCCGCGCGGTCACGGCGGCACCGGGCGTCCACCCCGCATCGATGAGCCCCCGGGCCCAGGCGCCGGACATCCCGAACGCGAAAGCCGCGCCGATCGCC
>NZ_JAGGPD010000181.1 GCF_018613995.1 Microbacterium sp. ISL-103
CGAGGGTCGGCGATGCGGTGAACCCCTTCTCGGCGTTCTGACGCCTGGTCGTCTTCGCGCCCCGCTTCGAGGAGCTCTCGGTCGGGGTCTTCTTCTTCTCAGCCATGGGTGTCCTCCTGGTCTCGGATCTGCGACGTTAGCGCCCCGCGCGGTCGGTGATCGAGGGGGTTGACAGTGCACCCGGTCTCGTCGGATCGTGGCGCAGTGACGACATCAGAGACACCCCAGAACCAGGAAGACGACGGGCCCGAGATCGTGATCGCTCCGATCACCGAATCGGATGCGGGCGAGGTGCTCACCCTGCAGCGCGCGGCTTTCGTCTCGGAGGCGCAGATCTACGGGAGCGCCGACATGCCTCCCCTGACGCAGACCCTGCCCGAGGTCGAGGCCGAGCTGCGGTCAAGCAGCGGCCTGGCCGCACGCGTCGACGGACGACTCGTGGGAGCGATCCGATACACGGAAGCCGACGGAGTGCTTCTGATCGGCCGCATCGCCATCGCACCCGACACACAGGGCGAGGGCATCGGACGCTCGCTTCTCGCTGCGGCGGAGCGCTCGTCGTCGGCCCGCGTCGCCGAACTGTTCACGGGCAGTCTGAGCGAAGCCAACATCCGCCTCTACGAGGCGTGCGGGTACGCCGTGGCCGAGCGGATACCGCAGGGAGACGGCACTGAGCAGGTGTTCCTGAGAAAACCTCTGCATCAGGTGTGAGACCCCTCAGAAACGGGCGCGTCGGGTTGAATCGCCTCGGCGAGTGCGGAATCGTGGCCCGTCACGCCGCACCCGCGTCGTGATCGCAACCGGAAGGAGAGTCTCGTGCTCACCCTCACCGATAACGCCACCGCAATCGTGAACACCCTCGTCAGCCGTCAGACCGACGCAAGCGACGCAGGGCTCCGGATTCACTCCACGCCCGCACCAGGGCCCAACGGCGGCGCACGCCTCGCCGTCCTGGTGACGCCCGACCCTGAGCCCGCAGACCAGGTGGTCGAGGTCTCGGGCACGCGTCTCTTCCTCGATGAGACGGCAGCCACCGCTCTCGACGACAAGATCCTCGACGCGGGAGTCGACGACGAGGGTTCGGTGTCCTTCGCCGTCCTCCCCCAGGCCGTCTAGACGCCTGAATCACGACCACCGGATGCCGCGGCTCGAGGAGCCGCGGCATCCGTGCGTCTGGGGTGGTGGCCGCTGCTCGCGTAGGTTAGAAGAAGAGCGGTGATCGTCGCCGCTCGAGAAGGACCGTTCACCCGCATGAAGTTGGCACTGCTCCGTCGGTACGTCGTCCTCGCTGAGACGCTGCACTTTCCTCGCGCCGCGAAAGAGCTGGGCATCCCGCTCGCCTCGCTGTACACCTCGATCGACAAGCTCGAAGAAGAAGTCGGCCACACGCTCGTGAACCGCGAGGGAACGGTGCGACTGACGAGTGTCGGCGAGCTGCTGCTCGTCGAGGCCCGTGAGACCGTGGCGGCCGCGCCTCCGCCCGCGCCCAAGACCGCAGCCCCCGCAGGCGGCAAGGCGAAGGCCTCCAAGGGCAAAGGACGCGCGCCCGTCGTGAAGGGTCAGCCCAAACCGTACAAGAAGCGCCAGGGCCGCTGACCTCAGCCTTCCGAGACCTGCCCGCCTTCGACGCTCCAGCGACGATTCGTCTGCACCGCGTCGAGCATCCGCCGATCGTGGGTCACCAGCAGCAACGTGCCGGTGTACGACTCGAGCGCCTGTTCCAGCTGCTCGATCGCCGGCAGATCCAGGTGGTTGGTCGGTTCGTCGAGCACCAGCAGATTGATGCCCTTCGCCTGCAGCAACGCGAGCGCCGCTCGTGTGCGCTCGCCCGGCGACAGCTCGCCGACCGGGCGCGTGACGTGATCTGCGCGCAGCCCGAACTTGGCTAACAGCGTCCGCACCTCTGCCGATGACATCTCGGGGACCAGCGCCTCGAAGGCGTCGGCGAGGGCTGAGTCGCCGGTCAGGAGCGAGCGCGCCCGGTCGATCTCGCCGATCTGCACGCTGCTGCCCAGTGCCGCGGTGCCCTGCTCCGGCGCCTGCCTGCCGAGCAGCGCCCGCAGAAGAGTCGACTTCCCCGCACCGTTCGGACCGGTGATCCCGATGCGATCGCCCACGTCGACCTGCAGCGACACCGGCCCCAGGGTGAAATCCCCCTGCCGGAAGACCGCGGAGTTCAGCGTCGACACGACGGTGCTCGAACGAGGCGCCGAGCCGATCGTGAACTCCAGCTGCCACTCCTTGCGAGGTTCCTCGACTTCGTCGAGACGCGCGATGCGACTCTCCATCTGTCGCACCTTCTGGGCCTGCTTCTCGCTGGACTCGGTCGCCGCCTTGCGCAGGATCGTGTCGTTGTCGGGAGCCTTCTTCATGGCGTTTCGCACGCCCTGACTCGACCACTCGCGCTGCGTACGGGCGCGGGCGACGAGATCGGCCTTCTTGTCGGCGAACTCGTCGTACTTCTCCCGCAGATGACGACGCACGACGGCGCGCTCCTCAATGTACGCGTCGTATCCGCCGCCGTAGAGCCGGTGGGTGTTCTGAGCGAGATCGAGCTCGAGCACCCGCGTGACGCTGCGCGCCAGGAACTCCCTGTCGTGGCTGACGAGCACCGCGCCCCCGCGCAGGCCGCGGACGAAGGACTCGAGCCGGTCGAGACCATCGAGGTCGAGGTCATTGGTGGGCTCGTCGAGGAAGACGATGTCGAAGCGCGACAGCAGCAGCGCGGCGAGCCCCACCCGCGCCGCCTGCCCTCCCGAGAGTCCGGTCATCTGGGCATCCGCCGCGACGCCTCCTCCGGTCGGGAGTCCGAGGTCGGCGAGCACCGCAGGAATGCGCTCGTCGAGATCCGCTGCGCCGCTGGCCAGCCAGCGACCGAGTGCCTCGGAGTAGGTGTCTGCGGGGTCGGTGCCGGCAGGTGCGAGCGAGGGATCGCCGAGAGCTGCGGCTGCGGCATCCATCTCGCGCGTCGCTGCTGCGCAGCCCGTGCGGCGGGCGATGTACTCGGAGACCGTCTCGCCATCGACTCGCTCGTGCTCCTGCGGCAGCCAGCCGACGAAGGCGTCTGTCGGGGCGAGTGAGACGCTGCCGTCGGCCGGTGCGTCGACCCCGGCGAGAATGCGCAGCAACGTCGACTTGCCAGCTCCGTTCGCTCCGACGACGCCGATGACGTCTCCGGGAGCGACAGTGAGATCGAGGGCGTCGAACAGGATGCGATGACCGTAGCCACCTGCCAGATTCTGGGCGACGAGCGTGGCGGTCATCCCTCAATCATCTCAGGCGAGCAGTGGGATCGCAGACGCCGGTCACGAAATCGGAACGGTGGGCATGGCCGCCGTCGCCCGGAGATCGGCGACTTATACGATCAGTGGCATGCGCCGTCACACACCGATCCTCCTCACTCTCTCCGTCGCGGCGCTGCTGCTGTCGGCCTGCGCACCGGAGCCGGCGCCCCAGGCATCGACGCCATCGCCGAGTGCTCCGACGACTCCCAGCCCGACGCCCGCAGAACCCGCACCCGCACACCTCGTCGTGACGATCGACGGCGTCGAGTTCGTCGACGGAGACGAGACGGCGACAGCCGGCTTCGACGATGCCGCGGCGGTGCTCGCTCTGCTCGAGGAGGCGACGGGTGAGGCACCGGCCCTGACCGAGCTGCAGGACCCGCCCGGGTATGAGACGAACCTCGTGAGCTATGACTGGGACGGCCTCAGCGTGGTGACGGATGAGGGCGGGGAGGGCACGTTCTCGCGGATCCTCGTCGATGCGGCGACCGTGGGAGATCTCCCCATCGCCTCGGCTGAGGGCCTGACGATCGGCTCGACGCGTGATGAGGTCATCGCGGCGCAGGGGTGGGATGTGGGCGATGCCGACAACGACGGCGTCCCCGACTATCTCGGAGTGGGCGAGCAGGAGGTTCCGGGCACCACGTCACTGAGCCGTCCGGGCGAGACGGGCATCCAGTTCCTGCTGTTCACCCTCACGGAAGACTCCGTGACCCAGATCAACGCACCGGCCGACGACTTCAGCGATCTCTGACCGGCGACTGTCGAGACTCGTACCCACGAGGCGAATCCCTCAGAGCGCGACCTGGTCGTGCGTGGCGATCGCGAACTCCTGCCCCGGATACCGCAGGCCCGAGAAGTA
>NZ_JAGGPD010000005.1:0-6456 GCF_018613995.1 Microbacterium sp. ISL-103
AATTCTTCTGCGTGCTCGGCGTTGAGGTCGATCTCGTAAGAGGTGCCGTTCAGCGAGAAATGCACGGTCTCGCCTTCTCCCACCTCGAGGATGCTGCCGTCGATGTCGTCGACCAACTGGTGCACAATTCTTCTTGCCATGGAAGTGACATTACCCCGGAAAGGGGATTTCCGGAGCGTTATTCGTGGCCGGGATCGATGAGTTTCAATCCGACGATGCAGCCGACCAGTCCGAGCAGCAGCAGGATGCGCAGCCAGGAGATATCGCTGTCGCCGGTGATCATCGCCCACGCCACGGTGAGCGTCGCGCCGATTCCGACCCACACCGCATAGGCGGTGCCGGTCGATATATCGCGCATGGCGAATGCGAGACCGATCATCGAGAGAATGAGTCCGCCGACGAAGATGACACTCGGCCACAGCTTGGTGAGTCCGTCGGATTTGCCGAGGGCCGTCGCCCAGACGGCCTCGAGGATTCCGGATGCGACCAATACGATCCACGACATGATGGTCCTTTCGGACCAGTCTTTGCGCTCACCGGGTACTGGTCTGCCTCGTCCGGAACCGGTGTTCGCCGGCTGGGTCCCATGCTAGCGACCCGCGCTGGGCGCGGCCTGTGCAGTCAGGGGAGAAGCCCCGCCCGGCGTGCCTTCGTCACGGCCGCATGACGCGTCGAGGCATCGAGCTTCGACATCGCCGTGCCGAGATAGGCCTTCACGGTGCCCTCGCGCAGGCCCAGCTGCCCCGCGATCTCGGCATTGGTCGCGCCGAGGGCGGCGCAGGCGAGCACATCGGTCTCGCGCCTCGACAGGTGGATGGTGGGGATCGGACCGGTCGGGGGAGCGACGGCATCCTCTGCCAGCGTCACGAGTCGGCGCTCGACCTGCGCGATGCGCGCGCGAAGGCCGGCATCGTCGACGGATGACGCGATGCTGCGCAGCTCGGCGAAGCTCTCGCGCAGCTCTTCGCGGTGGCGCGGTGCGACGGACTCCGACGACGGCGCGACGGCCCGCAGTCGTCGGTCGACCTCGTCGCGGATGCGGAGCTCTTCGGCCACCGACTGCGCGACCTGCATCGCGGGAGCCGTCGTGACACCGCCGACCGGGGTCTTGTCCCACGCGCCGGCGTAGAGCACGCCCCGAGGGCGACCGCTCACCACGATCGGCAGGGCCAGGAGTGTGCGAAGGCCCTCGCCCAGGATGAAGACGTCGTAGTCGTGCGTGATCTGCTGCGACGAGCCGTAGTCGTTGGTCATGCGCGGACGGAGTTCCATCATCGCCCGCCCGCCGAGACCGCGCTCGGGCCGGACGCGCAGTCCGTCGAGGCTGTGCGTGCGATTTCCGACGATGCTCGTGACGCTGACGACCCCCTCGTCGATCAGCCCTCCGAAGGCGACGGGGAATCGGGTGCGCTGAGAGAGCTCGCGCACCGCGCGGGCGACGAGCTCGGTCTCGGATTCCATCTCGGTCGGTGTGCTCACGACTACCTACTTTCGGGGGTGACGGCGCTGTTCCCCGTTTCGTAGCGTCGACCCTATCATTCGCCCGGCAGCTGCGGGCGAGCCGTGACCATGAGGCAAGGAGGCCCCATGACCGACCATTCAACGGCGGATTCGGCAGGAGCGATCGATTACATCGCTGTCGAAGAATCCCCTCGTTTCCGAGAACTGAAGAAGACGCAACGCTCGTTCATCTTCCCGCTGGCAGCATTCTTCCTCGTCTGGTATTTCGTCTACGTGCTCCTCGCCGCATTCGCGACCGAGTTCATGTCGCAGAGGGTGTGGGGCGATATCACCGTCGGACTCATCATGGGGCTCGGCCAATTCGTCACCACATTCGCGATCACGATGGGATATGTGGCTTTCGCCAATCGCAGACTCGATCCGATCGCCACCGAGATCCGTGAAGAACTCGAGAAGGCGCAGGCCGACGCATGAATCTTCTCCACGCGGCGACCGAGCAGCCGGCCGTCGAGAGCAATCCCGTGCTCAACATCTCGATCTTCGCGGCCTTCGTCGCGGTGACCCTGTTCATCGTGATCCGCGCGAGCCGCAACAACAAGACCGCCGCCGACTACTACGCGGCAGGGCGCTCGTTCACCGGTCCGCAGAACGGCTTCGCGATCGCCGGGGACTACCTGTCGGCGGCATCCTTCCTCGGCATCTGCGGCGCGATCGCGATCAACGGATACGACGGCTTCCTCTATTCGATCGGGTTCCTCGTCGCCTGGCTGGTCGCGCTGCTGCTCGTCGCCGAGCTGATGCGCAACACGGGCAAGTTCACGATGGCCGACGTGCTGTCGTTCCGACTGAAGCAGCGTCCGGTGCGGATGGCGGCGGCGATCACGACCCTCGCGGTGTGCTTCTTCTATCTGCTCGCCCAGATGGCCGGCGCCGGAGGCCTGGTCTCGCTGCTGCTCGGCATCGACGGCAGGGTCGGCCAGTCGATCGTGATCGCGGTGGTGGGCGTGCTGATGATCGTCTACGTGCTGATCGGCGGCATGAAGGGCACGACCTGGGTGCAGATCGTGAAGGCCTTCCTGCTCATCGGCGGTGCCATCGCCATGACCATCTGGGTGCTCGCGATCAACGGCTTCAGCCTGAACACACTGCTCGAGGCCGCGGTCGCGAACTCCGACAAGGGAGAGGCCATCCTCGGACCGGGTCTGCAGTACGGGGCCAACCCGTGGGACTTCCTCTCGCTCGGCATGGCACTCGTGCTCGGCACCGCCGGACTGCCGCATGTGCTCATGCGCTTCTATACGGTGCCCACGGCCAAGGAGGCGCGTCGTTCTGTCGTCTGGGCGATCTGGCTCATCGGCGGGTTCTACCTGCTGACCCTGGTGCTCGGCTACGGCGCGGGGGCGCTGGTGGGGGCCGACGTGATCGCCGCCGCGCCCGGTGGTCCGAACTCCGCGGCACCGCTGCTCGCGCTGTACCTCGGCGGTCCCGTGCTGCTCGGCTTCATCTCGGCCGTCGCCTTCGCGACCATCCTCGCCGTGGTGGCGGGGCTCACGATCACGGCGGCCGCATCGTTCGCGCACGACATCTACGCGAACGTCATCCAGAAGGGCAAGAAGGACTCCGCAGGGAACCCCGTCGAACCCGACCCCAACGGGGAGGTGCGTGTCGCGCGGCGGACGGTGGTCGTGATCGGGATCCTCGCGATCGTCGGCGGCATCGGTGCACAGGGGCAGAACATCGCATTCCTGGTGGCGCTGGCCTTCGCCGTCGCCGCTTCGGCGAACCTGCCGACCATCCTCTACTCGCTGTTCTGGCGCCGCTTCAACACGCGCGGCGCCGTGTGGAGCATGTACGGCGGTCTCGCCGCGGCGATCATCCTGATCGTGCTGTCGCCGGTGTTCTCGGGTTCGCCCACCTCGATGATCCCCGGGATCGACATCGTGCTCTGGCCGATGAACAATCCCGGCATCGTGTCGATCCCGCTCGGGTTCTTCCTGGGATGGCTGGGAACGATGACGAGCCGCACGAAGGAATCGCCGCAGCTCGCCGCCGAGATGGAGGTGCGCTCACTCACCGGGTTCGGTGCGGAGAAGGCGACGGAGCACTGATGCCTTCCCGGCAGGCTCGTCGCTGACGGCGGATGAGCACGTGGACCCCGACGGCCTACTCGTCGGGGTCCACGTCGTCGGTGTCAGCGCTGCGACTCGAGGTCGAGGAGGAAGCGCTTGCGCTCGGGGTGCGCGCCGTACTGCCCGACCGACCCGTCGGAACGCACGACACGATGCACCGGCACGATGATCGAGAACGGCGTGAGACGGCAGGCGGTTCCCACTGCCCGTGCGGCACCCGGATGCCCGGCGATCGCTGCGACCTCGCCGTAGCTGAGGGTCTGCCCCCATTCGATGGTGGTGATGGTCTGCAGTGCCGTGCGGGAGAAGCCGTCGCTCAGTCGCCAGTCGAGGGTGAGATGCTCGTCGAACCGCACGGGCACCCCGTCGAAGTAGTCGTCGAGCAGCCGGACGAGATCATCGGCCGCCCCCGGGTCGGGCTCGGGCACGGAGCGCAGCCGGCGCGAGACGTTCTCGAGCAGCCAGGGCACCGACGGATCGTCGGATTCGGAGAGGTCGAATCGGACGATGCCCTCGTCGGAGAACACGGCGAGAGCATCTCCGAAAGGAGTCGGTGCGAAGTCATAGCGGAACGTCATGACTCCATACTGACCGCCGCCGACCGTGCCCGAGGAGCGCGAACCCGGCACCGGGGGAGAGGTCGACGGCTCTGTCGAGACGTGCAGGACCAGTGGGCGCAGCCATGACGCGCTCAGACGGGCGGAAATACGGTGAAACCCGCCCGGGATACCGCCCGCAGCGCGAGCCGCGCTTAGTGTGTGAGGTGTGTGGCGACGTGATGGCAAGGCTGCGGAGGAGGCAGCGACCGATGCCTCGGTGACCCTGGGCGAGCTGCACGACTCCGCATCCGGTGTCGCAGTGGCGCACGCGGCCGAGGCCGAGCGCACGCGACTGCGCGCCGAGGCGGCCGACCTCGGGGGTGCCTCACCTCTGGTGACGTTCCGCGACACCGTCGAATCCGGGATCGACATCTCCAAGGCGCACCCCGGAAGCCTCCCCCAGTTCATCACCGGCAAGTCGACCCTGCTGTCGAACCTCTTCCGCGACGAGGTCGGGCTCCGCACCGCCCGTCTCGCGGCCGAGCGCATCACCGCCAAGAACACCGAACTGCGCACGGTGCGCGGCATCGAGGCCGTGCACCTCGCCGTCGGCGTGGCCGGGTGGCGGATCGGCGGCGCGGACTTCGCGGCCCCCGTGCTCCTGCGTCCGCTGGCGATCCGCCGGCACCACTCCGACTTCGAGCTCAAGCTGCAGGGGGCCTTCGAGGTCAACCCCGAGCTCGTGCGCATCGCCCGAGAGCACTTCGGCATCACGATCGATGCCACAGCCCTCGCCGCGCTCGCCTACGACGGCGGCATCTTCAAGCCCCAGCCGGTGATCGACAGTCTGCGGGCGACGGCCCGCTCCATCGACACCTTCACCGTTCTTCCGCGGCTCGTCGTATCGACCTTCGCCGACGTCGGCGGTGCGATGGTGCGCGACAGCGGCACCCTCGACCATGTCGTGCTCAACGCCCTCGCCGGTCACGTCGGGGATCGCGAGCAGGTGTCGGCGCGTCGACCCGAGCCGCATCACACCGGGCCGGACGATCGCGCCCCGGCATCGGACAACCTGCTGCTCGACGCGGATGCCGAGCAGGAGGCGGTTCTCGCCAGGATCGCCGCCGGACATTCGCTGACGGTCGCGACGCTGCCGGGCACGGGCGGCACGCAGACGGTGATCAACGCGCTGGGCGAGCTCGTGCGCAACGGCAAGCGCGTTCTCGTCGTCTCGGCCCGTCGGTCGACCCTCGATGGAGTGCGCCACCGTCTGACGGGGATCGGTCTCGACAGCCTGGCCGTATCGCCGGCGAGCGTGCGCCGCGACCTCGTGCGCGCGATCGGACGCAACGAGAAGGCGACCGCGCCGAAGGTCGGCGACGTCGACGACGCGCTCGTGCGACTGCGCACCGTGCTGCGCGACTACCGCCGGGCGCTCACCGCTCCGGTCGCCGGCACCTCGGCATCCGTTCTCGACGCCACCCGTCAGCTGACCCGGCTCGCGTCGCTGCCGAACCCCCCGTCGACGACGGCACGACTGAGCCCCGAGACGCTGCGCCGACTGGCGGATGACCGCTCGTCGGCCGCCGCGGCACTGTCGCAGGCTGCGCGACTCGGAGAGTTCCGCTTCGGCCCCGACGACTCTCCCTGGTACGGCGTCACGTTCTCGAGCACAGAGGCAGCGAGAGCGGCGCACCAGCTGGCGGGCGGTCTGCACTCCGACTCGGTGCCCGCCCTGCTCGAGCGCGGCTATGCACTGATCGCGCAGACCCATATGCGTCCCTTCTCGACCATCGACGAACTCGGCGAGTATCTGCGGATGCTGCAGGGCATCCGAGACTCGCTCGACCGCTTCAGCCCGACCGTGTTCGAGCGGCCTCTCGGCGAGCTCATCCAGGCGCACGGTTCGCGACGGGACGCTCCGGGGATGTCGGGTGCCAACAGGCGCCGGCTGCGTCGCCTCGCCAAGGAGTACGTGCGCCCCGGGGTGCACGGCACCGAGATGCACGACGCCCTCCTTCGCAGCCAGACCCAGCGCACCCAGTGGCAGCGCTACGTCGAGGCGGGCGTCGCTCCCGAGGTCCCGCTGGGCCTTGACGATGTATACGCCGCATGGCAGCGTGTGACCGCCGAGCTCGCCGAACTCGACGCCGCTCTCGGGCGCAGAGAGCCGCTCTCGACCCTGCCCGTCGCCCGTCTCGTGCGCACGCTCGCGGGCCTCGCGGCCAAGTCCGACGTGTTCGACAACCTCGTCGAGCGCGCGCAGCTGCGCGACCGTCTCGCCGACCTCGGCCTCGAGCCCCTGCTCGCGGAGCTGTCGGTGCGGC
>NZ_JAGGPD010000005.1:6486-12439 GCF_018613995.1 Microbacterium sp. ISL-103
CGGTGCGAACACCGCCGTGGTCGACCGCCTCGAGCGCGACTTCCGCCTGGTCGATGAGGCGCACGCGGCGATGGCGGGTCCGCTGCTCGCCTGGCAGCTGGCGAACCAGTGGAAGATCGCGATCGTCGACGAGCCGCAGGAATCCCAGCATCTGCGCCGCGCGCTGAAGCAGCCGGGCACGTCGACGGCCGAGATCGTGAGCGCCGCCCCGACACTCGTCGGAGCGCTCGCGCCGGTGTGGATCTCGTCGCCCTATCTCGTGCCGCACATCCCCGATTCGGTGGAGTTCGACACGGTGCTCCTCGTCGATGCCGCGGCGATCAACCTCGCAGAGGCTGCCCCCGCCATCCGTCGTGCACGCCAGGTCGTGGCCTTCGGCGATCCTGTGACCCAGCGTCCGACCCCGTTCCACGTGGCCGTCGATCCCGGCTCCGAGTGGGAGCACGAGGTGCCCTTCGACGACACCTCGGTGTTCGAGCGTCTGTCGGAGCTGCTGCCGGTCATGACCCTGACTCGCAGCTACCGCGCCGGTGGCGAGGATCTCGCCGAACTCATCAACGACGCCTTCTACGGCGGCGAGATCGTGTCGCTGCCCTGGGCCGGTTCGTACCTCGGCCGCGGCAGCCTCACGGTCGACTACGTCGAAGGCGGCACGGGCGCGCCCGATCCGGTCTCGGGCGCGGTCGAGAGCCCCGAGGCCGAGGTCGCACGCGTCGTCACCCTCGTGGTCGAGCACGCCGTGCATCGCCCCGACGAGTCGCTCATGGTGGTCACGGCGAGCCGCCGTCATGCCGAGCGGGTTCGCGCCGCCGTCACCTCGGCCTTCGCCGGTCGCTCGGATGTCGCGGACTTCGTCGGACGCGACACCGCAGAGCCCTTCGCGGTGCTCACCCTCGAGGAGTCGGTCGCCGAGAGCCGCGACCGCGTCATCTTCTCTCTCGGATACGGCCTCACCAAGCACGGACGGGTGCTCAGCGACTTCGGCGACCTCTCGACTCCCGACGGCGAGCGTCTGCTCACGGTCGGCATGACCAGGGCGCGGCGCTCGATGGTGATCGTCTCGTCGATCAGGCCCTCTGCGTTCGACGACGGGCGTCTCGAGTTCGGCGCGGCCACGCTCATGTCGATCCTCGGCGGGCTCGCCGCGCGCGGACGCGAGGCACGCCTCGAAGACCTCGCAGACCCGCTGACCCTCGCTCTGGCTCGGGAGCTGCGTCGCCTCGGTGCTGCGGTCGACGTCGACTACCGCGGCCTGCTGCCGCTGGTCGCGCAGCACGGTGGCAAGGCGGTCGTGATCGAGTCCGACCCCGAGTCTCGAGGCGAATCGCTGCGTGAGACGCTGCGCCTGCGCCCGCACGTGCTGCGTCGCCTCGGCTGGCACTACGTGCGCGTGCACGCCTTCGATCTCTACAGCGACCCTGTCACCGCGGCGTCGCGGATCGCGGGGGTGCTGGGCATCTCGGCATCCGCCGTCCGCGCCGAGAACGACACCCAGCCGCTCGATCTCGACGACCCGACGCATGGCTGACGAGTCCGACCCGAGTTCGCCGCGGCAGCAGGTCGTGCGGGTGCCCGGGCGACGCCGTGCCCAGCTGACCCCGGTCGCCGGCACCGACACCGACCCCGAGCACGCTCCCGGCGAGCGTCCGAAGAAGCCGAGCGGGCCGAAGGGCCCCAACGATGACCAGCTGATGCAGGACGTCCCTCCGCACTATTGAGCGGGGCCGACCTCTCGAGCCGAGACGACGAAGCGCACGGCCCGAATCCGGACCGTGCGCTTCGTCGTCGAGCGGGATGTCAGCTGCGGCTGTTGTTCCGCGCCAGCAGATCGCGGATCTCGACGAGCAGCTCGGCCTCGGTGGCGGCAGCCGGCTCTTCCTGCGGCTCCTCGGCCGGGGTGCCCTTGCGCGCCTCGACGTGGGCCTTGAAGGTGTTCATCGGCAGCACGAAGACGAAGTACACCACCAGGGCGACGGAGAGGAAGCTGATGATCGCCGAGATCAGATCGCCGATCGGGAACGTCACCTGGTCGCCGTAGATGCTCGTCAGCTGCGGCCCGAAGTTGCCGGTCGCGTCGGCCTTGAAGAACAGGGAGACGAGCGGGGTGATGATGCTGTTCACCACGGCGGTGACGATCGCGGTGAACGCGGTGCCGATGACGACCGCGACCGCGAGGTCGATGACGTTGCCGCGGAGGATGAAGTCCTTGAAACCTTTGAGCATGGGTAACCTCCGGAAGGTTGTCGAATGTCAGGAAGAGGTGGTGGTCGACGCCGGCGCCGGGGTGGCGCTCTTCGTCGGCTCCGATTTCGATGATGCCGGGGCGGATGCCGATGCACCAGAGCCCGCCCGCGAGTCGGTGCGATAGAAGCCGGAGCCGTTGAAGGTCACGCCGATCGATCCGTACTGCTTGCGCAGCTCGCCGCCGCACTCGGGGCAGACCGTGAGCGCGTCGTCGGAGAAGCTCTGCACGGCGTCGAAGGCGTGGCCGCAGGAACGGCAGGCATAGGCATAGGTGGGCATTGCGGTCCTCGTCGAGGTCAGCGTCGCGAGTGCGACAGGAGAAGGGTCTGCGTCGGGGTCACGATGCCGGTGACCGGCTGGTCGTGAACGTCGCTCGGCAGGAAGTCGAGTACCTCGGAATCATAGATCACCGCATAGACGGGAGGGCACTTCTGCATCGATCCGATGGTCTTGTCGAAGTAGCCGCGACCCCAGCCCATGCGCATCCCGGTGCGGTCGACGGCTGCGGCGGGGATCACCATCAGATCGACGTCGTTCACGGCGATCGGGCCGAGGACCTCGCCGGTGGGTTCGGGCAGGCCGAACAGCCCTTCGGACACATCGTCGTCGTCGGTCGCGACCGCCCAGTCGAGCAGACCGTCGGCGCGCGTCACCGGGAGGAGCACGCGGATGCCGCGTCGCACCGCCGCGCGCACGAACTCCCTCGTGCCGGGTTCGGTGGTGGTCGACAGGAAGCACGAGATCGATCGGGCTCCGAGCGAGTCGACGAGCTCGTCGAGGCGCTGTGCGATCGCGGACGCCGCGCTCTCTCGCTGCGCGTCGCTCAGCAGCTGACGGCGTTCGCGGAGCTCGGCGCGGAGCGCGCGCTTCTCGTGCTCGACGTTCGACATGCCTCCGAGTCTACGGCGGCATCCCCACTAGGCTGTGAGGATGGTTGCTCAGAAGATCAAGGCCGTCATTCCCGCCGCAGGACTGGGGACACGATTCCTTCCCGCGACGAAGGCGATGCCGAAGGAGATGCTCCCGGTCGTCGACAAGCCGGCGATCCAGTACGTCGTCGAAGAGGCCGCCACGGCCGGGATCGAAGACATCCTCGTCATCATCGGTCGCAACAAGAACGCCATCTCGAACCACTTCGACTCGGTGCCCGAGCTCGAGGTCAAGCTCATGGAGAAGGGCGACACCGGTCGGCTCGCACGTGTCGTGCAGTCGAGCGATCTCGCCGACATCCACTTCGTCCGCCAGGGCGAGCCGAAGGGCCTCGGCCACGCCGTGCTGCGCGCGCGCACCCATGTCGGAGACAGCTCGTTCGCGGTGCTCCTCGGTGACGACCTGATCGATGAGCGCGATCCGCTGCTCACCGAGATGATCGCCGAGCACGAGCGCAGCGGCGCCGCAGTGATCGCCCTCATGGAGGTCGACCCCGCCAACATCCACATGTACGGTGCCGCCGCGGTCGAGGACATCGAGGGATCTGATGCCGTGCGCGTCACCGGTCTCGTCGAGAAGCCGGCACCGGAGGACGCCCCGTCGAACCTGGCGATCATCGGACGCTATGTGCTTCCCGCCTCGATCTTCGAGGTGCTCGAGCACACCGAGCCCGGCAAGGGCGGAGAGATCCAGCTCACCGACGCTCTGCAGGAGCTGGCGACGCGCCCCGAGGGTCCCGGAGTCGTCGGCGTGATCTTCCGCGGACGCCGCTACGACACGGGCGACCGTGTCGACTACATCAAGGCCATCGTGCAGCTGGCCTCGGATCGCGACGACCTCGGCCCCGAGCTGCGGCCGTGGCTCAAGGAGTTCGCGGAACGCCTCTAGGCGTCACCGCGGCGTCGGTAGCGCTGACATGGATCAGGCGACGGGGATGCGGCAGGGTCCTATAGAGCTGCGCCTCGTGCGATCGCGCGACGCCAGAGCACTTCAGCATGAGCTGCTGAGCAACCGCTCGTGGTTGCAGCCGTGGGAGGCGACCGTGCCGTACGGCTCGGTCTCGTTCGACATGCGCCTCAGCATCCGCCGCCTGCTGCAGCAGTATCGGGATGGCGCGGGCTACCCCTTCGTGATGGAGTACGACGGCGAGATCGCCGGTCAGCTCAACGTCTGGGGAGTCTCTCGCGGATCGCTGTGCTCGGCCACGATCGGGTACTGGGTGAGCGAGCGCTTCGCGGGCAAGGGCATCACCCCGACGGCGGTCGCCATGGCCACGGACGCGTGCTTCACCGAGTACGCGCTGCACCGCATGGAGATCTGCATCCGCCCCGAGAACGCCGCCAGCCTGCGGATCGTGCAGAAGCTCGGATTCCGATACGAGGGGCTGCGCCGTCGCTACATCCACATCGACGGAGACTGGCGCGACCACTACGCGTTCGCGCTCACGAAAGAGGACGTGCCGCAGGGTGTGCTGGCGCGGTGGCTCAACGGTCAGGTGCCGCCTGACGCCGCCACGATCCCTCCATCCGACCGCTTCGCGCTCTGACACGCCGGAGAACGCCAGAACTCGTCGCGACACACGCCCGGACTGAGCGGTGAGACCATCGCTTTTCCCGTACCGTTGTCGACATGGACGGGCCGGTGCTGAGCGGGGGAGTGATAGTCCTCGTCGCCGTGCTCCTGTGGATGCTCTATCTGCTGCCCTCGTGGCGCGGTCGCTTCCAGTACGACGCCGCCGAGCGCAACGCCGTCCGATTGAATCAGGCTCTGAGAGTGCTCGCCGAGACCAGCGAGACGCCCGGCGAGGTGCGTCTCGAACTGAACGCGCGCACCGCACTGGCGCAGCAGAAGCTCGCGAAGCGCGTGCAATCCGAGAAGGAAGCATCCGAGCTCACCCTGCTCAGAGAACAGCTCGCGGCGGCGAAGGCCGATCCGGTCGTGCGTCAGGCGCGCGCCCGGCGTCGGGTGCGCATGGCCGCGACCTCTGCCCTCCTGCTCGGCCTCGTCATCGCGGGGCTGGGAGTGTGGCAGCTGATCGCCACGCAGACCCAGCTGCTGCTGTGGGCGGGTGGATCGCTGGTGGTCGTGGCGGGTCTCGCGCTGCAGCGGATGTCGTCTGTCGCCGCGCGTGTCGCCCGACGGGCTGTCCGCACAGTCGAACAGCCCGTCGAACGCATCGGGCCCGCACTGCACGATCAGGGTCGGGCGACGTGGACTCCGCGCCCGCTGCCCGAGCCGTTGGTGTCGGTCGCCGGTTCGCGCGCTCAGGTCGCGCGGGCCGAGATGGACGCGCAGCAGGAGCGCCGTGCCGCGGCACGTCTCGCCGAGCTGCGTGAGCGTGCCGAGCGGATGGCTCCGGCGACGCCGGTGCAGATTCCCGCAGCCGCGCCGGCCGCCTCGTCGCCGTTCGCGCGCATGGGATACGTCGACGACGCCGAGATCGAAGCGCACGGCCGCCACCTGCTCGCGAAGCGCGCCGCGGGCTGATCCGCACGGCACGGAGCGGTCTTCGAGCGTGATAGCGTAGAAGACGTCAGGGCCTATGGCGCAGTTGGTAGCGCGCCTCGTTCGCATCGAGGAGGTCAGGGGTTCGAATCCCCTTAGGTCCACAGACAGAAGAAGGCCCCCCGAGCGCAGCCCGGGGGGCCTTCGTCTGTCTATCATGCTGAGTGATTCGGGGAGCTTCCGAGCGGAGCACGGGAAGCGGAGTCCCCTTAGGTCCACAGACAGAAGAAGGCCCCCCGAGCGCAGCCCGGGGGGCCTTCTGCGTCCACCGCCC
>NZ_JAGGPD010000182.1 GCF_018613995.1 Microbacterium sp. ISL-103
CTGACTCCGCCGGTGGGCATGAGCGGAGCATCCGGGAAGGGGCCGCGCAGCGCGCCGAGGTACGAGGGTCCGCCGAGTGAGGCGGGGAAGATCTTGACCACGTCGACGCCGAGTTCGAGCGCGCCCATGACCTCGGTCGGGGTCATGGCGCCGGTCATCACGACGCGGCCGGTGTCGAGCATCGCTCGGGTGAGGGCGGGGAGCGTGCCGGGGCTCACGAGGAACTCCGCACCCGCGTCGGCGGCGAGGGCGGCCTGCTCGACGGTGGTGACGGTGCCCGCGCCGATGTAGGCGGCATCGCCGTGGCGGGCGATGAGCTCGCGGATGACCGCGGGGGCGTCGGGCGTCGAGAAGGTGACCTCGATGCCGGTCACGCCACCGCGGATGATCGCCTCGGAGGCCTCGAGGGCGAGCTCGGGCGAGGGTGCGCGCAGCACGGCGAGGACGCCGGTGGCGCGGGCGCGGGAGAGACGGTCGGTCATCGGGGCTCCTTCAGAGGCCTTCAGCGGAGGGATCCCACTCATTCTCGCTGACCACAACCTGTAATTACAACTGGCGGGGGCGCGGCCAGGCCTCGACGACATCCTTCGCCTGCTTGAGGCCGAGCCCCGTGTGCTCCCGCACGAGCTTGATCGCATGGATCTTCTGGTCTCCTGCGATGAGGCGGTCGACCTCCGAGGCGACGGGCGCCGGCAGCGCGCCTCGCACCGATGACGGCGTGGCCGTGATCGACGAGCGGACGGCCGACGCGTTCGAGACCGCCGCGAGATGCGGTGCGGTGGTGCTGACGGACCAGTGGTCGATCCGGTCCTTGGCCTCCTGCAGACGAACGCCCGTGTGCTGTCGATAGAGCTTGATGGCGTTGATCTTGTGGCCGGCAGCCACGAGTCGGTCGATCTCGGCGATCGCCGCGGGCGTCAGCTGAGATGCCGAGGCGGTCGACGTCGAGGTGGATGCCACCGAGCGGGCCATGGTCGGCGACGGAGTGAACACGTGCGGTTCCGGAGCCTTCGGGCGCATCGACCGCAGTGCGGCGCCGATGATCACCATGCCGACGACGACAGCCGCGATGACCGCGACGACAGCGATGATGATGTCCATTCGCTCAGTCTAGGGATGCGCGTGCCCCCACCCCAGGGCGTTCCCACCCGGCACCGCGTACCCTGGAGGTATGACCGAGACTCCCCGCACGCGCGAGACGCGCCCCGCCACGGCACCCGCGTCGTCCCGTTCGGGGGCTGTCCGTTCCACCGGCACAGCGCAGGTGCGCCCCGCGACCGAGGGCTGGACCCAGCAGAAGGATGCCGAGGGGCGGCCGCTGCTGCAGTTCGCGAGCCCCAAGCGCGGCAAGCCGCCGGTGCACCTCGCCGACCTCACTCCCGCCGAGCGCGTCGAGAAGGTCAAGGAGCTCGGGCTTCCCGGCTTCCGCGCGAAGCAGCTCTCGACCCACTACTTCCGGCACTACACGTCGGACGCCGCCGAGATGACCGACCTGCCTGCTGACACCCGCGAGCAGCTCGTCGCGGGCATGCTGCCGCCGCTGCTCACCGAGGTGCGACGCCTCGAGACCGACCGCGGAGACACGATCAAGTTCCTGTGGCGTCTGCATGACGGCGCCCTGGTCGAGTCGGTGCTCATGCGCTACCCAGGCCGCATCACGCTGTGCGTCTCGTCGCAGGCCGGATGCGGCATGAACTGCCCGTTCTGCGCCACCGGCCAGGCGGGCCTCACCCGCAACATGTCGACCGCCGAGATCATCGAGCAGATCGTGCGTGCCAACCGCCTGATCGCCGAGGGCGGCCTCGGCGGCAAGAAGTCCGACGACCACTCGATGGATCGCGTCTCGAACATCGTCTTCATGGGCATGGGTGAGCCGCTCGCCAACTACAAGCGCGTGATGGATGCCGTGCGTTCGATGGTCGCACCTCAGCCCGACGGACTCGGCATGAGCGCCCGCGGCATCACGGTGTCGACGGTCGGACTCGTTCCGGCGATCAAGAAGCTCGCCGACGAGGGCATCCCGGTGACCTTCGCGCTGTCGCTGCATGCGCCCGACGATCACCTGCGCGACGAGCTGATCCCGGTCAACTCGCGCTGGAAGGTCGATGAGGCGCTCGACGCCGCCCGGTACTACTACGAGAAGACCGGCCGCCGCGTCTCGATCGAGTACGCGCTCATCAAGGACATGAACGACCACGCGTGGCGGGCGGACCTGCTCGCCGACAAGCTCAACGAGCGCGGTCGCGGCTGGGTGCACGTCAACCCGATCCCGCTGAACCCGACTCCCGGGTCGATCTGGACCTCGTCGACCCGCGAGGCGCAGAACGAGTTCGTGCGTCGACTCAACGACGCCGGCATCCCGACCACGCTCCGCGACACCCGCGGCAAGGAGATCGACGGCGCGTGCGGTCAGCTCGTCGCGACGACCGAAGACGAGGCCGCCTCCGCCGCGATGGCCTGAGACGCAGCTCCGCGGCCGTGATCGCGGAGGCCGTCGCGTCGACCGAGCGCCTCGGTGCGCGACAGCCATGACGCGATGCGCTCGGGGCTCGCGTCCTTGACGCCCAGCATCCGATGCGTGCGCACCGAGCGGATGCCGCAGAACCGCATCGTCCCCCGGGCGACGTGTGTCTGCGCGGGGAGTCCGGTGAAGGGCGTGAGGAACCATGGGGTGTCTGCCAGCAGGAACAGGCGGCCGTTCGCGGCGGTCAGCAGACCCTCGGGCATCCCGAGCTTCGAGTAGCGGTACTCCTGCTGGGGGAGCAGCGCTCGATCGAAGAAGCCCTTGAGCAGGGCGGGTACCGACCCCCACCAGGGCGGCGTGAACACCACGACCGTCTGCGCCTCGGCCAGTGCGCGCTTGGCGTCGACGAGGTCGGGCTCGAGTTCCATGCGCTGGCGGTATCCGAAGCGCAGCGACGGATCGAAGTCGAGATCCCGGAGCGCGAGGACGCGGGCGTCGCCGTGCGCTGCGGCATAGCGCCGCGCGAGCTCTGCGGTGAGGGACCGGGCGTCCGGGTGGCCGTCGATGATCAGTGCGGAAGACATGGGAGCTCCTATGTTGACAGTGTCAAGCAGTGGTGGACACTGTCAAGATAAGCAACAATGTTGCTTGTGTCAAGTTCCCGATCCGGCTACCACCACGGCGATCTCGCCCACGCCCTCGAGGCCGCGGCGATGCAGCTGCTCGCCGACAAACCCGCAGGAGAGATCAGCCTGCGCGAGGTCGCACGCGCCGCCGACGTCAGCCACAACGCGCCGTACCATCACTTCTCCGACCGGCGGGGGCTGCTCAAAGTGCTCGCCGAGCGCAGCATGGCCGACCTCGTCGCCGCCGTGCGCGCGGCGATCGAAGGAGCCTCCGGTCCCGCATCCGCCACGATCGAGGGCGGCGCCGCCTACATCCGCTTCGCGGTCGAGCATCCGCACGGCTTCGATGTGATCTACGACCCCACCGTGTGCATCCCCGGGGAACCGAGCGAGACCATGGCGCCGCTGATCGTCGAGCTCGAAGAGCTGCTGGCGGCGGCCTCGATCGCTGCGGGACTCGACGGCGAGAGCGGAGTGATCGGCGTCTGGGGGCTCGTGCACGGACTCGGAACTCTGTGCGCCGCCGGGCACTTCACGCTCGACGAGGCCCTCGCTGCGAGCGCCGACACGCTCTCGCGGATGCTTCCTCGCTGAGCCCGTGCGGCTCGCGAAGGGCCGCGCAGAGGCACAGACACAGGCTTCATCCACGTTTTCCACAGGCGACCTTTCGTAGATTGTCGGGATGCCCTATTCCGCTCACCGCCCCGGACGGTTCGATTCCCAGGGTCGGATCATCCTCGACAGCGACTCGAACGCTGACACGGACGACCTCGACTTCCTGCGTGAGTACGAGCCCACCGGCGCCGACCTCCAGGCGCCGGAGTCGGTCGACTCGACGCAGCGGAACGAGCCGCAGGTCGAGACGGATGCCGCGGCATCCGCTGTGCCGGTGCGTGAGCCGAAGCCGCGTCGCCAGCCCCGTGAACGTCAGCCGCGTGAGCGTGCGCCCCACGTGCCCGGCTCGCGTCTGCGCCGACTCGCGATCCTCGGTGGCGCCGAGGGCGAGATCCTCGACCGTGTTCCCGGCGAGACGCCGCGCTTCGTGCAGATGTTCTTCGTGCTGGCCGGAACCGCGCTGGTCTCGGCGATCTCGATGCTGTTCGCGCTGACCACGGGTGTGCAGGCCGCCATCTGGCTCGCCGTGCCCCTCGCGGTCGTCTGGGCGCTAATCATCTTCAACCTCGACCGGTTCCTCACCTCGACGATGACGTCGACCCGCAACGTCTGGAAGCTGATCGGTCTCGCGATCCCCCGTGTCGTGATGGCTGCGATCATCGGCTTCGTGGTCGCCGAGCCGCTCGTGCTGCAGATCTTCCACAACGACATCGCGCGCGAGGTCGCCTCCACCACCATCACCCAGGCGCAGGCCGACCAGGACGCCCTCGAGACCGGCCCCGAGCGCAAGGCGCTGGACGCCGCATCCGACCGCGTGGCCCAGCTCGAGAACCAGGCCGCCACGGGCATCGTCGCCGGCACCGACTCGTCGTCGGCGAGTGAATCCGCAGCCCAGACCACGGTCGACGACCTCACCGCCAAGATGACCGAGCAGCAGGCCGTGATCGATCAGGCTCGCGTGCTCTATCAGTGCGAGCTCACGGGCGAGGGCGCGGGAACCGTGCCCGGCTGCACCGGCGTGAACGGCGAGGGCGCCAGCTCGGATGCCGCTCAGGCCCAGCTGGCCGAGGCGCAGCAGACCTACGACGCGCTCGCCGCTCAGCTGCGCACCGCCAACGAGGAGCTCGCCGCCGCCGGCACCGCCGCCAAGGAGAACACCAGCACGTCCGAGACGCAGAACCGCGAGGAGGCGCAGTCGCAGCTGCCCGCCGCGCGCGACAGCTACGACACCGCGCTCGCCGCGTACAACGCCCGCGCCGAATCCGTGGCATCCGGCAATGCGGGTGCGATCGGACTGCTCAGCCAGATCAGCGGTCTCAACAGGCTCAGTGAGAAGGAGCCGACGATCCTGTGGGCGCACATCCTGATCGCGGCGCTGTTCTTCATGATCGAGCTGCTGCCGGTGCTCGTGAAGGTGCTCACCTCGTACGGCGACCCGTCGCTCTACGAGAAGGCCGTCGCGATCCGCAAGCAGGTGGCGCTGGACCGCGTCACCGCCGAGGGGTTCCGCGACCGCGCCGCGATCGTCACAGAGCAGGCGCAGGGCATCCAGGCCGAAGCAGGGTCGGGTGAACCGCAGACCCGGGCGGAGCGCAAGGAGGCAGCTCAAGCGGCCGAGGAGCGTGAGGCGGCCGAGGAGCGCGAGCGCGCCGAGAAGCGTGCCCAGGCCCAGACGCTCGCCGAGCAGGAGCAGCTGGTCGAGCCCCGCGTCTGACGACGAGTCGCGCGAGGCTCCGGTCGCAGTTCGTGCCGCACCGTGACGGTGTCGCGAGGTTCCGGTTGCAGTTCGTGCCGCTCGCGCTCGGATCCGGCGGCACCAACTGCGACGGGAGCGGACGGGAGCGGGGAGCGACGGGAGCGGACGGGAGCGGGCGGATGCGGGACTGAGACCGGTCACGGCGATCGGGCCCCGCTGTCGGTGGCGGCCGGTAGCGTTGTCGCATGGTCAACTATCGCTATCTCGGCAACAGCGGTCTCAAGGTCTCTGAGATCACCTATGGCAACTGGGTCACCCACGCATCGCAGGTCGGTGACGACGCGGCCGTCAAGACGGTGCACGCGGCGCTCGACGCCGGAATCACCACGTTCGACACCGCAGACACGTACGCGAACACCGCGGCCGAGGTCGTGCTCGGCAAGGCGCTCGAGGGGCAGCGCCGCGAGGGCCTCGAAGTCTTCACCAAGGTCTACTTCCCGACCGGCCCCAAGGGCCCGAACGACACCGGGCTGAGCCGCAAGCACATCCTCGAGTCGATCAACGGCTCGCTGAAGCGCCTCGGCACCGACTACGTCGACCTGTACCAGGCGCACCGCTTCGACTACGAGACGCCTCTGGAAGAGACGTTCCAGGCTTTCGCCGACGTCGTGCGTCAGGGCAAGGCCCTCTACATCGGCGTCTCGGAGTGGACCGCCGAGCAGCTGCAGGACGGCCATGCGCTGGCCAAGGAGCTCGGCGTGCAGCTGATCTCGAACCAGCCGCAGTACTCGATGCTGCACCGCGTGATCGAGGGCAAGGTCGTGCCGACGTCGCAAGACCTGGGCATCTCGCAGATCGTCTGGTCGCCGATGGCGCAGGGTGTGCTGTCGGGCAAGTACCTTCCCGGCCAGCCGGTGCCGGAGGGCTCGCGCGCGACCGACCCGCACAGCGGCTCGGACTTCATCAAGGGCTTCCTGCAGGACGACATCCTGACCGCCGTGCAGCGGCTCAAGCCGATCGCCGAGCAGGCGGGCCTGTCGATGCCGCAGCTCGCGATCGCGTGGGTGCTGCAGAACCCGAACGTCGCCGCAGCCCTCGTCGGCGCCTCGCGCCCCGAGCAGCTCGCCGAGACGGTCAAGGCCTCGGGCGTGACGCTCGACGCCGACACGCTCGCCGCGATCGACACCGCGCTGGGCGACACGGTCAACCGCGACGCCGGGGCCACGTACTCGGTCTCGCCGAAGTCGCGCCTGGTCTGACGGATGCATGACGAAGGCCGCCGTTCGGGATGAACGGCGGCCTTCGTCGTGAGCCGAGACGCTTACTCCTTGACGGCCCCGGCGGTGAGGCCCTGCACGATCCAGCGGCTCGCGAGAGCGAACATCACCATGGTCGGCAGGATCGTCAGCACGGCTGCGGCGCTCATCGAGCCCCAGTCGATGTTGAACGTCGAGATGAAGCCGTTCAGCGCCGACGGCACCGTGCGGTTGGCATCGGTGTTCATCAGCACGACCGACAGGAACAGCTCGTTCCAGCAGTTGACGAAGTTGAAGATGAACGCCGCGATGATGCCCGGGGTCATCACCGGCACGAGCACCCGGAACAGGGCGCCGAAGCGCGAGCATCCGTCGATCATCGCCGCCTCTTCGAGCGCGTCGGGGACGTTCTCGAAGAAGCCGCGCAGCATGACGGTCGAGAACGGGATGCAGACCGCGATGTACACGAGGATCAGTCCCGGCTTGGTGTCGACGAGCCCGAGGTCGGTCATCATCGAATACAGCGGCCCCAGCGCGATGAACGCGGGGATCATCTGCGTCAGCAGGAACGCGACCAGCACCGTGCCCTTGCCGCGGAACTCGAAGCGGGCGATCACGTAGGCGCTGAGCAGCGCGATCAGCGTCGCCACCGCGCCGGCGATCGTCGCCACGATCGCGGAGTTGGCGAGGAAGACCCCGAACGAGCTCTGCTGGAACAGGCTGACGTAGTTGTCGAACGAGGGCTCTGACGGCCAGTACTCGATCGGGAACGAGTTGATCGTTCCCGGCGACTTGAACGACGTCAGCGCGATCCAGTACAGCGGGAACAGCGTGATGACGAGCCAGAGGCCGAGCCCGACGACGCGGATGACGCCGCCGACCGATGCCTTGCGCTTCGGGCGCGGTGCCTTCGCGATGTCGGGGACGGTGAGACGCCGGGTCTCGGTGACCGTGGTTCCGGTGATGGTCATCGCTGGACCCTCCGCATCGCCATCAGGTAGAACGCGCAGAACACGAACAGGAACGCGACGACGATGAGTCCGATCGCGCTCGCGATGCCGTAGTTGCCCTGCTGGGTGTAGTTGATCATCCACGTCGTGATGATGTGCGTCTGGTTCGCCGGCCCGCCGTTGGTCATCGCGTAGATGATGTCGGGGAAGTTGAAGATCCAGATGATGCGCAGCAGGATCGTCAGCAGCAGCGTCATCGAGATGTAGGGGATGATGATCGAGAACAGCTGCCGGGCCTTGCCGGCACCGTCGAGGCTCGCCGCCTCGAGCATCTCATCGGGCACCGACTGGAGAGCAGCGAGGATCATGATCGCGAAGAACGTCACGCCGTACCAGATGTTGGCGACGATGACCGCGAACATCGCGAGCTTCGGATCCGCCAGCCAGGGCAGTGGGGCGTCGATCAGACCGGCCTTCATGAGCAGGTCGTTCACCACGCCGAACTCGGCGTTGAACATCCAGCGGAACAGCATCCCGATGAGGAAGCCGGAGACGGCCCACGGGAAGAACACGAGCGCCTGATAGAGCCCGCGGAAGCGGAACCGCTTGCGCAGCGCGAGGGCGATCAGGAATCCGATCACGAGCTGCGGCACGAGTGAGCCGACGACCCACAGCACCGAGTTCCACGCGACCACCGGGAACGCCGGGTCCTGGAAGACGGTGACGAAGTTGTCGAAGCCCACCCAGGGGGTGGAGGTGAGGTCCCACAGGTTCCAGTCGTGGAAGGCCATGCGTGCGCCCTGCAGCATCGGCCAGTAGGTGAACCAGCACACGAACACGATCGCCGGGGCCATGAAGGCCAGCAGCGTCAGCGCGTGGCGGCCACGGAAGGGGCGGCGCCGGCGGGATGCCGGGGAGGCCCCGCCGGCGGTGCCGACGGAGCCCCCTTCGAGTGTGGTCCGGGTCACGGATCAGCCCTTTTCCGCAGCGTACTTCTCGGTCCAGAACGTGTCCCACGACTCGAGCAGCTCGCTGGTCGACATGTTGCCCAGCAGCACGTTCTGCACATCCTGGTCGGACTTCTGGATCCACTCGGTCCACCAGCTGACGCCACGAGGCTGCTTGACGTTGACGTACGTCTCGGGGTCTTCGGTCATCGTGACGTAGCTCGTCCACGGGCCGGTCGAGTAGAACTCGTCATCGGCTGCCTCAGAGATGATCGGCACGAGGCTGTTGGCCTGGGCGAACTCGGTCGCGGGCTCGGCCGACGAGAGGAACTCGACGAGCTTGACCGCGGCATCCTGGTGCTCGCTGTTCTCCGCGACGCCCCAGCCGGCGACGGCCAACGGCTGCGCGGCCTTGCCCGACGGGCCGACGAGCAGCGGCGCGGTGTCCCACTGGTCTTCGGTGAGTGACGAATCCTGCACGGTCGCGATGACCTCGGGGTCCTGCAGCAGGAACGCCGTGGTGCCGTTGGTGAAACCGGCGACCATCTCGGGGTAGCCCCACGACACGGCAGAGGGCGGGGACGCCTCCTTGAAGAGGTCGAAGTAGTCGTCGACGGCATCCTGCGCCTCGGGAGCGGCGAAGATCGTCGACCCGTCTTCCATCAGGAACGCGTCATCGACGTCGAGGTCGTCGATCGTGTACGCCTCGATGGCCGCGACCACGTTGCTGTTCGCGTTCGCGCCACCGCGGAACGCGTAGCCGTAGATGTTGTTCGACGGGTCCTGAATGGCGCTGGCCTGCTCGAGAAGGTCCTTCCAGCTGTGCGGGGGACCGTCGAAGCCGGCCTCCTCGACCAGATCGGTGCGGTAGAAGAGCGACAGGCCGTAGAAGCCGTACGGCACGAAGTAGCTCTTGCCGTCGGCGGCCACGGAGGCGGACTGCGCGTTGTCGGTCAGAGCATCCCAGCCGTCCCACTTCTCGAGGTCGCTGGAGATGTCGTGCAGCCAGCCGTTGTTCGCGAACGGGCCGACGGTGATGTCGCGGACCTCGAGCACATCGACGCCCTTGCCCGACTGCAGCATCTGCTGGATCTTGGCGTCGGCCTGCTCAGTGGGCGGCGATACGAGGGTGACCTTGATGTCGGGGTTCTCCTTCTCGAACTCGTCGAGGAGCCCGCGCAGCAGGTCGGTGCGTGCAGGGTTGGTCAGGCTCTCGACCATCTGCAGGGTGACGGTTCCGTCGGCGGATTCGCCGCCGCCTGCGGAACAGCCGGTGAGCGCGAGTGCGGCGACGGTGCCGATTCCCGCGGCGGTCGTCAAGATTCTGTTCTTCTTCACGAGGTGCCTCTCAGTTGGTGGTTGTGGTGGTGGGTCGGGTGGTGATGGTGGTGGGTCGGGTCAGGAAAGTGCGGGTCAGGGGACGATGAGCGAGTCGGCCGTCGTGCGGATGCCGGCACGGCGGAGGATCTGCGGGATGCAGCGCTCGACGAAGGGCTCGAAGTCCGAGGCCTCGGTGTACAGGTGCGCCGACAGGCGGAAGTACCCGATGCCGCGGAAGCTCGTGAACGCGGTCTCGACGCCGGTCTCGTCGAGCAGGTCCATGCGCAGTGCGTCGGCCTCCTCGCGGGTCGAGCCGAGTCCGAGCGGCAGGCGCACGAGCCGCATCGACGGCACGGGCGACGGCAGGGGAGTGAGGGGATCATCGTCGCCGTAGGGGCGCAGGCCCTCGGCGATGATCTCGGCACCGGCGTTCGCGATCTGCGCCATCGCCCGGCGGGCGTTGTGCCAGCCGAACTCGGCCTCGATGAACTCGATCGATGCGGGGGTGGCGAGATATGTCGTGGCATCGATCGTGCCCTGGGTGTCGAAGCGCTCGGGGTAGGGCTCGTTCGCGGCCCACGAGTCGATCAGCGGCCACAGGTCGTCGCGGTCGGGGGCGTTCGTCACGAGCAGGGCAGAGCCGCGCGGGGCGCAGGGCCACTTGTGCAGGTTGCCGAACCACCAGTCGCCGCCGGCTGCGGCCGCCGCATCCGCGACGAGTCCGGGAGCGTGTGCGCCGTCGACGAGCGTGCGCACCCCGCGCTCGGCAGCGAGCTCGGCGATGCGACGGGTCGGAAGCATGCGGGCGGTGGGCGAGGTGATCTGGTCGACCACGATCAGGCGGGTGCTCGGGGTGAGTGCGTCGGCGAAGCGCTGCACGACCTCGTCGTCGGATGCGAGCAGCGGCAGCTCGACGGCACGGACGGATGCTCCGAAGCGGCGGGCCAGGCGCTGCGCGCCCATCGTGATCGCGCCGTAGCCCTGGTCGGTGACGAGGATCTCGTCGCCGCGCTCGAGGTGCATCGCGTTGTAGACGACGGTGGCGGCGGCCGAGGCGTTCGGCACGAAGACGCTGTCTTCGGCATGCGCTCCGACGAAGGGGGCGGTGCGCTCGCGGGCGTCGCGCACCCGCTCGGCGATGCGGGGGAACCACTCGACCGGGCTGAGGTCGGCGCGGCGGCGCAGGGCATCCTGCTGTTCGACGACCGCGGTCGGAACCGCACCGAACGACCCGGGGTTGAGGTGGATGACGTCGGGATCGAGAGGCCACGCATCACGGGCTCGGATGCCGGAGTTCAGCGTGAGCGGTGCGGGGAAGAGTGGTGCGGGCATCGGTCCTCGTCGGTGCAGTGGGGGAGTTGTTGCACAACTTTGCCACACGGCTTTCGAAATGGCTACGAAAAGGCGAGGATGAAACATAGTTGTCATACGAATTTGATGAAGGGTCTGCGTCCGACAGACTCAGCAGGGGGATCAGGCGGTGTCAGGAGGATGACGATGAGCGCTTTGGATACGGCTCTGCATGGGCTGCGCGCGCTGATCGCCGACGGCGCCCTGCGACCCGGCGACCGTCTGCCCAGCGAGGGCGAGCTGTGCGAGCGGCTCGGTGTCTCACGCGGATCGCTGCGCGAGGGCATCCGCATGCTGGCAGCCCTCGGCGTGCTCGAGACCCGTCACGGTTCGGGCAGCTACGTGAGTGAACTGCGCGCCGCCGACCTGATCGGCAGCCTGTCGCTCACCGTGGGGCTGCTGCCCATGGCGGGGGTGCTCGAGCTGACCGAGCTGCGTCGCGTGCTCGAGCCGCATGCCGCCGCGCTCGCCGCCGCGCGCATCGACGCCGCCACGATCGAGACGCTCAGCGGCGTGCTCGACGAGATCGAGGCCAGTGACGACTTCGAAGACCACTCGCGCCTCGACCACGCCTTCCACATGACGATCTCGGAGGTCGCGGGCAACGATGCGCTCACGAGCCTCATCGACGTGCTGCGCTCGCGGTCTCGCGCCTACCGGATCCCGGATGCCGGCGACGCCGCCGAACTCAAGCTGCACTCCGATGCCGGACACCGCGCGATTCTGCGAGGGCTCGCGGCGGCGGATCCGGTCGCGGCCTCGGCCGCCGCATCCGCCCACGTCGCTCAGACCGAGTACTGGGTGCGCCGGTACACCGACCTGGTCGACCCCGCGCCCGCGCCCGCGCCCGAGTAGCGTCGCGCGTCCGTCGCCGGAGCCTTCCGGTCGCAGTTGGTGCCGTCCGCGGGCGCTTCTGGCGGCACGAAGTGCGACCGGAGCGCGGCCTGGCGGCACGAAGTGCGACCGGAGCGTCAGGCGAGGGTGATGTCGACCTGCACCTCGGTGGCGATCCGCTCGAGGTCGCGGCGCAGGGCATCGAGGTCGACCGATGCGGGAACCCTCGCGATCACGGATGCTTCGAACAGGCGGCCGCCGGCCATCGCGGCATCCCGTGTCTCGGTCGCCAGCTCTTCGATGCTGAGGTCATGGGCGTTGAGCACACCCGACACCTCACGGACGATTCCGGGCCGGTCGTTGCCGAGCACCTGGATCTCGAGCACCTGATCGTCGGCATCCGCCGCGGGCGCACCCGTGAGGACGGCGAGGGTCAGAAGCCCCTGGCCCTGCAGCTCGCGGAGTGCGGTCTGCAGGCCCTCGGAATGCTCGGGTGCGACCGACACCTCGATCACACCGGCGAAGGTTCCGGCGAGCTCGGCCAGCGAGCTGTTCTCCCAGTTTCCGCTGTGGCTATCGACGACATCGGCGACGGCTGCGACGAGACCGGGGCGATCAGCACCCGCGACAGTGAGGATGAGAGTAGTCATGCGGCCAGCGTAGCCGGACGGTCACCGGAGTCGACGTGCCACAACTCCGGAAACGCGCCCAGCGGGGCCGAGAAACCGCGCTCTTCGTTCTGGGCCGGCGGGATCTCGGAGTCATGGAAACTGAATGCGAGTCAGTCGACCCAAGACCCGGTCTCGAGGAAGTGATCGAGGCGGGCGCGATGCGGGGCGAGGTCCCAGCCCTGCCCGGTGACCCACTCGTCGTTGAAGTACGTGCCGGCATAGCGGATGCCGCTGTCGCAGATCAGCGTGACGATGCTGCCGGTCTCGCCCGCCGCGCGCATGCGCGCGATCAGCTGGAACGCCCCGTACAGGTTGGTGCCGGTCGAGCCGCCGGCGAGGTGCAGGGTGCGCTCGCGCAGCATCCGGATCGCGGCGATCGAGCCCGCGTCGGGAACGCGGATCATCTCGTCGATCACACTGGGCACGAACGAGGCCTCGACGCGTGGTCGGCCGATGCCCTCGATGCGGCTGGGTCGCCCGACGGGCGGATCGACCGTGCCCGCCCATCCGTCGTAGAAGGCCGAACCCTCGGGGTCGACGACCGCGATCTGCGTCTCGTGGCGGCGATACTTCACGTACCGGCCGAAGGTCGCGCTCGTGCCGCCGGTGCCCGCACCCACCACGATCCAGCGCGGGATCGGATGCCGCTCCTGCGACAGCTGGCTGAAGACGCTCTCGGCGATGTTGTTGTTGCCCCGCCAGTCGGTCGCGCGCTCGGCGAACGTGAACTGATCGAGGTAGTGCCCGTGGCATTCGGAGGCCAGGCGCTGCGCTTCGGGAGACATGTCCTCGGCGCGGTCGACGTAGTGGCAGCGTCCGCCGTAGAACTCGATGAGATCGATCTTCTCCTGGCTGGTCGATCGCGGCACGACGGTGACGAACGGCAGCCCCAGCATCCGCGCGAAGTACGCCTCGGAGACGGCGGTCGAGCCACTCGAGGACTCCACGAGGGTCGAGTCCTCGGTGATGCGACCGTTGACGAGTCCGTACAGGATCAGCGAGCGCGCGAGTCGGTGCTTGAGAGACCCGGTGGGGTGCACCGACTCGTCTTTGAGGTACAGATCGATGCCCCACTCGGGCGGCAACGGGAAGAGGTGCAGGTGCGTATCGGCACTGCGGTTCGCGTCGGCTTCCAGCAGGGCGATCGCGGTGCTGGTCCAGTCGCTCATCCTTCGAGCGTAACGCCCGTCTACTTGTCGGTGTAGCCGCCCTCGCCCGTCTCGCCGTCGTAGGTGAAGACCTTGTCTTCGAGGGTGATCTTGATGTCGTCACCGAGCGGCTGCTGGGCGAGCAGGCGCTCCTCGAGCATCGTCATGCGCTCCTGATACTCCTGCGCCTGTGCCTCATCGACACCCCAGAGGGTCGCCGACTTCATGTCGACGAGGAAGTACAGGAACGCCGAGACCGCGGTGCGATTGAACTCGGTGTCGGGGATGCTCTGCCACAGCGCCCCGCTGTCGCGGAGGCGTTTGTACTCGTCGATCTTGGCCTGGAGCGTCGCCTCGATGCCCGACGCATCGGCGTCGGGGTCGTCGGAATCAGGGTCGGCCTGCGGCGGGGAGGAGGGAGCCGCGGGCTCTTCTGTGATGCTCGTCGGGGGAGGGGCCGTGGCGGGCTCTGTGCGCGAAGACACCACGAGGCTCACGGCCACGCCGATGCCGACGACGACGATCAGCACGAACGCCGCCACCGCCGCGATGACGATGCCGACGGTCTTTCCCGAGCTCGAGGGGCGGTTCGGCGGGGCAGCCGGATACGGGTACTCGGCGCCGTAGGGGGCGGTGGGCTGCTGCCCGGCCGGGTACTGGCCCGGTTGCGGCGCGGGGTACTGGCCCGGTTGTGGAGCGGGGTACTGGCCTGGTTGTGGAGCCGTGTACTGGCCTGGTTGCGGCGCCGGGTACTGCGCGGGCTGCGAGCCGACGGCGTAGGGCGGTAGCGGTGGTGCGGGAGGCCCGCCCACGGGCGGCGCGAGCGGCACCGATGGCGCGGAGTCGGCGGGTGGCGCAGCGGGAGGGGGAGGGATGACCGGATCGGGATTCGAACCCGTCGCGTGCGCGTCGTCGACCATCGTGTTGCCCCCCTGCTCGCGTCACCCGGTGCGACGCGTGCTCCGCGTTCAGGCTAGCGGCCTCGGTCGATTCGCTCAGCTCATTCGCTCAGCTGACGGTGCCGGCGCGCGACGTGCCGCCGTCGCCGTCGACGTGCAGCAGTGACGCCTGCGACTGCTCCTGCTGCAGCTGGAACTCGAAGCGCGAGCGGTCGCCGCGGTGGTGCGCCACGAAGTACTCGATCGGCACGCCGTCGGCGGCCCGACTCACGCTGCGCAGCCGCAGCAACGCCGACCCGGCGCTGACGCCCAGGTGCTGCGCCTGGTCATGGGTCGCGACCGTCGCCTCGGCCGACCGCACGCCGTTGGTGGCGACGATGCCGTGATCGGCGAGCAGCCGGTAGAGCGACCTCTCCGACAGATCGACGCCGAGCGTGACGCCGCCGACGGCATCCGGCATCCAGGTCGTCGAGAGCGACCACGGTTCGCCGTCGACGTGACGAAGGCGGTCGAGCACCACGACGGGCGCGCCGGGTTCGACCTCGAGCGCCGCTGCGATCTCGTCGTCGGCGAGCGTCTGCTCGTGGCGCAGCACGTCGCTGTGCACGTGGCCGCCACGGCGCTCGACGTCGTCGTAGAGTCCGATCAGCGTGTGCACGAGGCTCTCACTCGTGCGGGGACGCGAGACGAAGGTGCCCTTGCCCTTGACCCTCTCGACGAGACCCTCATGCTCGAGCTGGGCCAGTGCCTGTCGCACGACCGTGCGCGAGATGCCGTAGCGCTCGCACAGGCGGTGCTCGCCGGGCAGCGGGTCTCCCGGCTGCAGCCCGTCTCTCGTGATGCCCTCGATGATCAGCTGACGCAGCTGGTCGTACATGGGCGCCGCGGAATGGCGGTCGATCGTGTCGTGCATGTCAGTACGCCACTCCCGCGTGCAGGATCACGTTCGCGTAGGGGGTGTATTCCCCTGACCGCACGAAGGCCCGGGCCGAGTGGGTGAGCTTCTTGAAGTCGACGTGCGGGATCAGCTCGATCTCGAAGTCCTCGCCGGCGAAGCGCTCCCGCAGTGCGGCCAGCACCTCGGGGCTCTTCTCGGCGACCTCTTCCGACACGGTCGCGCCCTCCACGACGAGTTCGGCGAGCACGGTGTCGAGCACGTCGAAGAACGCCGGGGCACCCGGGCGGTACGCCAGGTCGATGCGCTCGGAGCCGGGCGGAATCGGTAGCCCCGCGTCGGTCACGACCAGCAGGTCGGTGTGCCCGGTCTCGCTGATCACGCGCGAGAGGGCGGGGTTGATGGTCGTCGCTGTCTTTCGCATGATGTCTCCTCGAAGGATGTCAGTGGACTTCTCGCGCTGCCAGGAACGCGTCGACCTCGGCCCGCAGCGGCAGACTCGGCGACGCGCCCTGCTTCGTGACGGCGAGGGCGCCGGCGGCGGTGGCGAGGCGCACGGCATCCGTCAGCTCCAGGCCGTTGGCCAGGGCAGCCCCGAGATACCCGGCGTAGGCGTCTCCGGCGGCGGTCGTGTCGACGGCCTCGACCGGGAAGGGCGGGATGACGGATGCTCCCGCTGCCGTCACGACGCACGAGCCTTGACCCGCGAGCGTGATCACGGCCGCGCCGACGCCGCGGTCGAGGAACCAGCGTCCGGCGATCTCCGCCGACGCGGCATCGGTCACCTCGATGCCGCTGAGCACCGAGGCCTCGGTCTCGTTCGGGGTGACGATGTCGATGCTCGCCCAGACCGCGTCGTCGAGAGGGGCGGCGGGGGCCGGATCGAGGATGACGGTCATGCCGTGCTCGCGGCCTCGGGCGGTGATGTGCGCGGTGAGCGCCGAGGGCGTCTCGAGCTGGGTGAGCAGCACCGACGTGGTCGGCGCGAGAGCTTCGAGCGCCGCGTCGATCTGCGCGGTGCTGAGGGCCGCGTTGGCGAGCGGCACCATGACGATGTCGTTCTGCGCCGACGCGTCGACACGGATGTGTGCGATGCCCGTCGGTCCCGGCACTGTGCGCAGGTGCGTGAGATCGACACCGGCCTCGCTCAGGCCGGTGACGACGAGGTCGTGGAAGAGGTCGTCGCCCACGCATCCGACGAAGCTCGTGCGGGCCCCCGAGCGTCCGGCAGCGACTGCCTGATTGGCGCCTTTGCCGCCGAGCATCAGGGTGAACTCATCGCCGAGGATGGTCTCGCCTCGGGCGGGGAGGCGGGTCGAGAACGTCGTCACGTCTGCGGTCACGCTGCCGACGATGACGACGCCGGTGCGATCGGGCGAGGTGGCGGCTGTCATGGCACTCCTGATCGTCGTCGATGCGGGGTGCTTTGACATCCTCCGCGGCTGTCATTACATTAGCCGAATCCGAACCTGTAACGACAGGTTGTGCACAAGGAGACTCGATGACCGTGTTGGCCCCCCGTCTCTATGTCGACAGTGCGGACGTCGATCGCGTCGCCTCCCTCCTCGCGGCGGGGGTCGTGCACGGCGTCACGACCAACCCCACGATCCTCGAGCGCGGCGGCCGCACCGCCGCCGAGATCCCCGACCTGTATGCCCGCTGGTCGAGCGAAGGCGCCCGCGAGATCTTCTTCCAGACGTGGGGCGGCGACACCGCATCGTTCCTGCGCAACGCCGAGGGCATCCGGGCGCTCGGCGACCGTGTGGCCGTGAAGGTGCCGGCCACACGCGACGGGTTCGCCGCGGCATCCGCACTGGTGGACGACGGGGCGACCGTGCTCGTCACCGCCGTGTACTCGGTCGCGCAGGCGCTGGCCTGCGCCTCGATCGGCGCCCACTACATCGCCCCGTACCTCGGGCGGATGCGGGATGGCGGCATCGACGGGGACGCCGTGATCGCCCGCATGCAGGAGGTCTGCGCGGGCAGCGAGTCGAACGTGCTGGCCGCGAGCCTGCGATCGCCCGACGACATCACCGGTCTGCGGCTCGCGGGGGTGCCGTACTTCACGGCGGCGCCGGATGTGATCGAGCAGGTGCTGTTCCACGACGTCAGCGACAGCTCGGCCGCCGAGTTCGATGCGGCCATGGGGCGTCTCGGGGGCTGACGCGCGTTCTCGGCCGGGTGGTTCTCGGTCGGCCCGTTCTCAGGCGGTCACCGCCTGGCGCAGCCACCGCTCGACGCCGGCGATGTGCGCAGTGGCGAGCGAGGTCGCGAGCCCGGAATCGCGCCGGGCGATGGCATCGGCGATCGCGCGGTGCTCCGACAGGGTGCGCTCGACCGCTCCGCCCTCGGTGAGGCCACGCCACACGCGAGCGCGCACGGTCTGGCTGCTCAGGTGCTCGATGAGGCTCGCGAGATACGCGTTGCCGGCCATGCTCACGATCTCGCGGTGGAAGCGGATGTCGTGCTCGACGAGCTGCTCGATGCTGACCGTCGGGTCGATCGCGTCGACCTCGCGTTCGAGGTCGGCGATCGCGTCGTCGGTGCCGAGGGTGGCCGCGAGACCGGTCGCCTGCGACTCGAGCATCCGCCGCACCGCGAAGATCTCGAGCATCGAATCGTCGTCGTGCATGTCGACCACGAACGAGATCGCCTCGAGCAGCAGATGCGGTTCGAGGCTCGTGACATACGTGCCGTCGCCGCGGCGCACATCGAGGACCCGAATGACCTCGAGCGCCTTCACCGCCTCGCGCATCGAGTTGCGGGAGAGGCCGAGGCGATCCGACAGCTCCTTCTCGGGAGGCAGCCGATCGCCGGGGGCCAGCTCGCCCGACACGATCATCGCCTTGATCTTCTCGATCGCGTCGTCAGTCACTGCCATGGCGTCAT
>NZ_JAGGPD010000183.1:0-1262 GCF_018613995.1 Microbacterium sp. ISL-103
ACCACGCAAGACGGCGTCTCGCCGGGGGTCAGCGGCGTCGAGGTGCTCATCTCGCTGATCGCCTTCACCGCGATCTACGCCGCTCTCGCCGTGGTCGAGATCCGCCTCATCATCCGCGCGGCCCAGAAGGGCCCCGACACCGAAGAGCAGCCCCACGAGGAGACGGCCCAGTTGCCGTCGGTCGTGTACTGAGAAAGGGAACAGTCATGGAATACATGTGGTTCTGGATCGTCGCCTTCCTCTTCGTCGGCTACTTCGTGCTCGACGGGTTCGACTTCGGCGTGGGCATGTCGCTGCCGTTCCTCGGCAAGAACGACGTCTCGCGTCGTCAGGTGATCAATACGATCGGCCCGATCTGGGATCTCAACGAGACCTGGGTCATCGTCGCCGGCGCGTGCCTGTTCGCGTCGTTCCCCGAGTGGTACGCGACGCTGTTCAGCGGGTTCTATCTGCCGCTGCTGCTGATCCTGCTCGCGCTGATCCTGCGCGGGGTGTCGTTCGAGTACCGGCACCAGCGCGAGAGCGCGCAGTGGAAGCGCGGCTTCGACCGGATGATCGTGATCGGCTCTGCCGTGCCGGCCCTGCTCTGGGGCGTCGCCTTCGGCAACATCGTGCAGGGGGTGGCGATCGATGAGAACCACATCTACGTCGGCGGCTTCTTCGCGCTTCTGAACCCGTACGCGCTGCTCGTCGGCGTGACGACGCTGCTGCTGTTCTTCCTGCACGGCGTGCTGTTCGTCTCGCTCAAGACCGACGGACAGGTGCACGCGGATGCTCGTCGCCTGGTGAAGCTCGCCGCAGGGCCCACCGTGCTCGCCGCCGCCGGAACCGTGGTCTGGACCATCGGCATCGCCTGGGGGCGCGACGCTCCGCTCCTGCTGATGGTCGTCGGATGCGGCCTCGTCGCAGCCCTCGCCCTCATCGGCTCGGTCGTCTTCTCGATGCGTGGCCGCGACGGGCGGGCCTTCACGGCGGGCGCTGTGACCGTGGCATCCGCTGTGGTGATGCTGTTCGCCGCACTGTTCCCCTACGTGATGCCGTCGACGATCGACCCGGCGTTCAGCCTCACGATCGAGAACGCATCGAGCACGCCGTATACGCTGACGATCATGAGTTGGACCGCCCTGATCGCCCTGCCGCTCGTGCTGGCGTACCAGACGTGGACCTACTGGATCTTCCGCAAGCGGGTCACCCGCAGCTCGATCGAGGGGGCTCCGGCGCACGCGTGAGACTCGGATTCTGCTCCGGTCGCAGTTCGTGCC
>NZ_JAGGPD010000183.1:1294-3447 GCF_018613995.1 Microbacterium sp. ISL-103
CCTCGCTGGCGTCGCTCTGCGGCGACGAGGTGGAACGGTGAGGCCGGTCGACATCCGGTTGCTCCGGTACGCGAGTGCGGCGCGCGGATTCCTGCTGCTGTCGGGTGTGATCGGCGTTCTGCAGACGGCGGTCACGATCGCCTTCGCCTGGATGCTGACGGATGCCGTCACCGGCGCGCTCGCCGGCCGCGATGTCACTGTATCGCTGCTCTGGCTGCTCGGGCTCGCGGCACTGCGTGGGGTGCTGATCGCCGCCTCGGATGCCGCCGGAACCCGTGCCGCGGCGAAGACGGGGATGCAGTTGCGCGCCGCGTTGATCGGCGCCGTCGGTCGCCTCGGGCCGAGCTGGCTCGCGCAGCGCAATCAGGCGGAGCTCGCCGTCACCGCGGGACACGGGCTCGAAGCTCTCGACGCGTACTTCGCCCGGTACATCCCGCAGCTGGTGCTGACGGTCATCGCGACGCCGGTTCTGGTGGCCGTGATGTGGTGGCAGGACTGGCCGAGCGGGCTCACCGCGATCATCACGCTGCCGCTCATCCCGCTCTTCCTGATCCTGATCGGCATCGCGACCCGCACGGTGCAGCGCACGCAGTGGCAGACGCTGCAGCGCCTCGCGGCGCGGTTCGCCGACACCGTGCAGGGGCTCTCGACGCTGCGGCTGTTCGGGCGCGAGCGCCGCGCCGCCGCGCAGATCGAGCACACCGCCGACGAGTACCGCCGCGAGACCATGAAGGTTCTGCGCTTCTCTTTCCTCTCCGGGTTCTCGATGGAGCTGCTGGCCTCGATCGCCGTGGCGTTGATCGCCGTCGCGGTCGGATTCCGGCTGCTGTCGGGCGACCTCTCGCTCGAGGTCGGGCTGTTCGTGCTGCTGCTCGCCCCCGAGGCATTCCTGCCGATCCGGCAGGTGGGCGTGCAGTTCCATGCCGCGTCCGAGGGGGTCGCGGCGACGGAAGACGTGTTCGAGGTGCTGGATTCGGCCGAGGCTCGAGCGTCCGTGCTCCATGACTCCGGAGATCAGGTCGCAGTCGGGCCGGGTTCTGCTGATCGGTCGCGTTCGGCGTCGTACCTTCCGGAGTTGCGGAGCACGAACGCGCGAGACCTCGTCGTCACCGACCTGCGGGTGCGCGATCTGCCGCCGGTCTCGTTCATCGCGACCCCCGGAACCATCACCCTGATCGAGGGGCCGAGTGGAGCGGGCAAGTCGAGCCTGCTCGCGGCGCTGCGCGGTGCGGTCGAGTTCGAGGGGGCTGCCACGGTCGGCGGCGTCGACGTTCGCGATCTCGCCGCGTCGCAGTGGCTGGCCTGGAGCGGACAGCGGCCGCAGCTGAGCCGCGGCACGATCGCCGCGAACGTGGCGCTGGGTGACGAGACACCGGATGCCGACGGCATCCGCCACGCCCTCGATGACGCCTGCGCGAACGACCTCGACCCGGCGCTCGAACTCGGTGTGCAGGGGAGCGGACTCTCGGGCGGCCAGGCGCAGCGCGTCGCGGTCGCGCGGGCGCTGTATCGGCATGCCGCACGCACCGATGCCGTGCTGGCACTCGACGAGCCGTCGAGTGCGCTCGATCCCGACACCGAACAGCGGCTCTGGGCGTCGCTGCGTGCGCGGGCCGATGCCGGAGCCACCATCCTGCTCGTCTCGCACCGCCGCTCGGCCCGAGCGATCGCCGATCACGTCATCGAGCTGGGGGTGAACGTATGAGCGGCAGCGGCAGCGGCAGCGGCACCGCGGCGCGGGTGCGCGGCGTCCTTCGTCTCGCGCAGCCGCCGGTGCGTCGCTTCCTGCCCGGCGCGATCTGGGGGTTCCTGTCGGCCGGGGCCGCCGTGAGCCTTCTCGCCGTCAGCGGCTGGCTGATCGTCAGCGCCTCGATCGTCGACTCGCTCGTGCCGCTGTCGATCGCCGTCGTGGGTGTGCGTTTCTTCGCGGTGTCCCGTGCCGTGACACGGTATCTCGAACGGCTGAGCGGGCACGATGCGGCTCTGCGTCAGCTCGCTTCGACGCGGGCCGACATGGTGCGCCGGCTCACTCCGCTGTCGCCCGCGGGGCTCGGACGCACCGACCACGGACGCGTGCTGTCGGCCCTCGTCCACGATGTCGAGAACCTGCAGAATCTGCCGCCGCGGGTGGTGCAGCCGCCCGCCGTGCCGGG
>NZ_JAGGPD010000184.1 GCF_018613995.1 Microbacterium sp. ISL-103
CGTGCCGGCGACCGGCGAGATCGTGCTGGGGGCCGAGCATCGCGGCGGTGTGCGCCTGATCGGCGGGGAACCGCGGATGCTCCATGTGTACGTCGATCCGGACGTCGACGCGGCAGAGATCGCATCGCGCTGGAGCAGCGACCTCGACGGTCGCGCCGATGTCGGCACGCGGCAGGAAGCCATCGACTCCGGGCTGTTCGGTCGAACGGTGACGGATGCAGCGGCCTCGCGCATCGGCGACCTGCTCGTCGTCTCGCGCGGCAACCACGCCGTGTACGACGGCACCGCCCAGGATCAGCGCAACCGCGGCATGGTGGGCCAGCACGGCGGCCTCACGCCCGAGGAGCGACAGGTGCCGCTGCTGCGATTCGGGGCTTTCACCCGCTGATCGGGCAGACGAGCTGATCGGGGCGCCGAAATGATCTCGGCACCGAGTGAGGTCTCGGCTCCGAGTGCTGTTCGGCGGTGCCCGTTACTCGGCGGTGCCCGTTACTCGTCAGTTCCTGTTACTCGTCGGTGCGTGCGCCGAAGACGATCTCATCCCACGACGGCATGGCGTTGCGCCGTTTGCGGCGGCCACTCGCTTCGTTCGAGGGCTCGGGGGCCGTCTCGGGCTCGTCTTCCTCGTCCTTCTGCGGCGCATCGAAGGCGTCGAAGAGTGCGATCGGGCTCTGCCCCTGGTCGTCTTCGCGTTCATCGAGGATCGGCGCCGTCTCGCGCTGCCCGCGCCTGCGGCGCAGCGCCTCGAGCAGATCGGCGGTCTCAGGACTGGTCGTCGACGAGTCGGGCGCCCGATTGATCGCCGCATCCTGCGCCGCGGCGTTCGATCGCTCCGGCATGGCCGGGTCGTCGAGGTCAGCGTCGGGAGTGGGCACCAGACGAGGGCCGAACGCACCGGAGTCGAAGCGGCTGTCGTCCTTGTAAGGCGACGCCTGGCGCTCCGCCTCGACCGCCCGCAGCCGCGGGATCAGCCCTTCGGGCAGGGCGCCTTGACGGGAGAGCTGGGTGGCATCGGCGTTCAGCGGTGCCAGCGCACTGCGGCGCGGGTCGAAGCTCCACCGGGCGTCGTGGTCGACCTCGTTCGCGACGAACTCGAGCTTGATGATCCAGCCGCTCTCGTCCTTCCAGCTGGCCCAGCGCTCGGAGGAGGCCTCGAGCTCGGAGAGCTTGGCCCGGATCGCCGTGCCGAACGTCGGCTGCGCATCGGGCTCGACCTCGCTGCCGATCAGCACGGGCACGGCGAGAGCCTGGCCGATGACGTGCTCGCGCTCGGCGAGGACGGGGCCTTCGAAGCGCACGACGTCGGCGACGGCGATGCCGAGGAGTTCGGCGACCCCCGGCGCGGTGGGACCGGCACGGCACTGCGCGTGGACGTCTCGCGG
>NZ_JAGGPD010000185.1 GCF_018613995.1 Microbacterium sp. ISL-103
ACCCGAGCCCCACGTCGGCGAACAGCGCCGCCGGTGTGGTGGCCGCAGCGACATCGTCGTGCCGAACGACGTACCCCCCGACCCATCCGAGCCCCTGGCTCAGCCAGGCGCGACCGCGCGCCGGCGTCACGGCCTTGAGGAGTTCTGTCATCGTTTTCCTCCGGAGCGGGAGTCCAGCCAGGGAGCGGACACCGGCGTTCGTGTCGCGGTCACGCGCAACTGTCGGTCGTCGAGGGGGATGTGCTTCATCCACTGATCGCGATCAAAGCTATCAAACCCGTACTCGCGCGACGCCGGATTCGTCGACACGGCCATGACGGTGCCGTCGCCGTTCGGAACCACCTCGATGTCGAGACCACGGTAGGTCCCGGTGTACGACAGGCGATAGGGCTCCACCTTGTCGCCGGGAGTGATCGTGTGCGCATAGCTCGCCGGGGCGTTCTTCGTGAACCCCGACTTCTCGAACCCCGCCACAGGACGGTCGGAGACCAGGATCCAGTCGCCACCGCGGGAGCGGAGCTCATAGTCCTCGCCCTTCAGACGTCCGTACAGCCCGGGCTTCTGCAGGCGCTCGGTCACGATCCGGAACCGACGGGAATGAATCCGCGCCCGGGAATGTAGATGCCGACCAGACGGGGTCCGTCCGGTCCCACCGACCAGAGGCGGGCCCCCTCGTTGACGCCCATGAATCCGGATGCCTCGTACTCGGGGCGCCATACGTCGTCATGGTTCAGCAGCATTCCCGAGCCGGCGAAGGGCTGGTCATGCACCGACGTGCCACCGAACTCGGGCGAGTACGGGACATCGAGCAGGCCCGCGTCATCCGTCTGGAACTCGATGAACCCGTACGAGTCCGCACCGGGAGCCGTGTAGCTGTTGACCTGTCCATCGGCCGGCGTGTAGTCGAGACGTGCGTCGGCGACCACCTGATCGAGGCCACCCCACGGGTTCAGGTCGGTCGCGCGAGCCACGAATCCGCCGACCCCGGGCGCGGCCGAGACGTCGCGGACGAAGTCCCCGGTGCCTCCGAACTCGGGGCGGAGATACTTCTGGATGTTCTCGAACGGGATGATCTTGACGAGTCGCGTGCGCCCGTCCGGCGCTTCGATCAGGCTGCGGATCTCGATGAGCTGCCTGCGCTGCTCGGGGGTGAGGTCAGCCGCGGGCGTGTGCCGCAGATCGTGCAGGTCCTGATTCGACAGACCGTTCGCGTCGACGTACTCCCGGATGATCTGGTCGGAGCTGCGATCCGGGCCGGGGCCGTTGCCCGCGCCGTCGGCGGGCACCCCGGGGTCGTCTCCATCGCCGGCCCGGCTGTCGGGGGCGTCGGCGTCGGCCGTCGGAGCAGGAGCGTCGAACGTGTCAGCAGCAGGAGTGGAATCGAGAGCAGGCGCATGCGGCGTCGAGGACGCCCCGGACCCGGACCCCCCGTACGGCGGCGCACCGGCGGTGTCCGATCCCGCCACTCGGACCTGACTGCGGTCGATCTGGAACTCGGTGACGCGGATGCTGCCGTCCGGGCGCGCCTGGACGAGCTCGTAGCGGACGTCGAGCGTGCCGTTGCGGATCGCCTCGACCACTCGAGGATCAGCGTCCGGGCTCTGCACGTACGCGTCGAGGCTGTCCTGCAGACGCGTGTCCCGCCCGGCGATGTCGTTGAGGTACGCGGTCGTGCCCTGCTCGGCGCGGACGCCGTCGACGGTGCGGTAGCCCAGCGACGAGCCGCCGCCCTTGGCCTCGTAGATGTGCAGCGTCGGAGTCGGATCGCCCGTCACCGACACGTGGTCGAGCTGGCCGGCACCCGCACCTCCCGGCGGGATGAGCGTGGTCTCGCCGCGCGCCGCGGAGACGGCGCCGGCAGCCTGGTCGCCGAGGTTCTCGGACGAGCCGCGCAGTGCGTCGAGCGCCTTCTGCTGAGAGTCCATCGCATCGCTGATGCGGTCGGCCTGACGCTGCGTGATGTCACCGTCATCGACCATGCTGTCGAGCGTCTGCTGGATCTCGCTCGAGCGTCCCGTCAGGTCGGCGGGGTCGATGCCCGCCTCGTCGACCAGCTGATCGACGCGGGAAGCCGCGGCATCCGCATCGGACTGGAGCTCGGTGCGAGCGTCGACCCGCGAGTCGTGCGCGGTCTGCGCGTCGCCGTCGAGATCGAACTCGGTGGAGTCGCCGCGGACGGCGCGGTCGACGGGGAGGTCTCCGACGTCGGGCCGGTTGGTGTCGGGCACGAACTGGTGCGTGTCCTCATCGTGCAGCCGACCGGAGCGGTCGCGGTACGTGTCTGCGGGGTCGCCCTCGAGCGTGCGACGACCGTCTTCACGTTCGAGGTAGTCACGACCGTGCGCATCCTGCGTCGGACCGCCGTCGCCCCACTGCTGTGCGGGCTGGTCGCCGGTCGACGAACCGGGGTCCGTCGGGCTGTGCACGGCGGCGTCGTCGGCATCCGCGCCGTCGGCCGTCGGGTCTGCGCCGTCGGTGTCGCCACCGTCTGCGGTGCCGTCGGTGCCGTCACCGGTGCCGTCAGCAGCCCCGTCAGCGGTGGGATCCACCCCGAGGTCGCCATCCGGGTCCACCGGCGGAGGGCCGTCGACGTCGACATCCGTGTCGGTGGCCGTGGAGTCGCCGTTCGACGAGCTGCTCTCGGGGGTCGTTCCGCTGTCGCCCTGGGTCGAGGATCCGCCCCCGGTCGAGTCGCCGACGGTGCCCGTACCCGTGCCTGTGCCTGTACCTGGTGCGGTGCCCGCACCGGTGGAGGTGCCTGCACCCGTGGAGGTGCCCGAGCCTGCGGGGGTCGAGTCAGAGGAGCCGCCGACGGACGACGAGTCGCCGCCGTTCCCGGCCGGCGTCGCCGGGGTCTCGGAAGTGGTCGAGCCGCTGCCGTCGGAGCCGGTACCCGTCGAGTCGCCGCCCGGCGTGCTCTCCGGGGTCGGCGTGCCCTCCGGGGCCGGGCTGTTGTCCGGAGCC
>NZ_JAGGPD010000186.1 GCF_018613995.1 Microbacterium sp. ISL-103
CGCGCACCGTCACCATCGCGGGCTTCGGGCTTCTCGTCGTGTTCGCCCTCTGGGCAGCAAGCGAGGACTCGCTCTGGGCCATGGCCGGAATCATGGGAGCAGAGCAGACAGGGCTCACCCCCGAGGGCCTCGGCCTCGCCCTGAGTGGCGCGACTGCGGGCGGTCTCATCGGCTCCGTGCTGTTGATGATCGTCGGCTCGCGGCTCGGACGCGCGGTGCCACTCGGCATTCTGCTGGTGACAGGGGGCGTGCTCAAGATCGTCGAAGGCTTCACCACCGACGCGACCGCGTTCATCGTCGTGTTCATCGCATGGAACACCGTGTACGCGATCGCCTTCATGTACTTCGTCTCGACCTCGGCCGCCCTCGATGCCGACGGCCGCTGGTCGGGCCCCCTGCTCGCCGTCTACCTCGTCGGCTCGGCACTCACACCCGTCATCGGTGCCGCGCTGGTGGGCGTGCTCGGCTTCCAGGGCTTCGCGATCGCTCTCGGTGTCGCGAGCTTCGTGCTGGCCGTGCCTGCGAGCGCCATCGCACTGCTGTCGACGCGTCTCGAGCGCACGACCCTGACCACGGAGAACGTCTGATGCCCCGCACGCTGTACCGCAATGCCCGATTCTTCACGGCCGACGACGTCGCCTGGGCGGAGGCCGTCGTCGTCGACGACGGATTCTTCACCTTCGTCGGTGCGGAGGCGGAGGCGCCGACGACCGATTCGGTCGTCGACCTGGACGGGCGCACCGTGCTCCCCGGGTTCACCGACGCGCACACCCATCTGCTCATGATGGGCGAGGCACTCGGCCAGGTCGGGCTCACCGATGCACGCTCGCTCTCCGAGATCCAGCAACGGCTGCACCAGGCGCGGTCTGCTGCAGCCGGCGTGCTGAGGGGGCGAGGGTGGCTCTTCGACTCCATCCCCGGCGGCGCACCGACGGCCGCGATGATCGACGCCGTCGTGCCGGATATCCCCGTGTACCTCGACGCCAACGACTACCACTCCTGCTGGGTCAACACGGCGGCTCTCGCAGAGCTCGGGATCACCCGCGCCACCCCGGACCCGATCGGCGGACGCATCGAGCGGAACGCGGCGGGCGACGCCACCGGGATGCTCTACGAGACGGCAGCCCAGCAGTACGCATGGGCGCATCGCGACGCGACGACCACCGACGACCAACGGGACGCCGCGGTCGTGCGCGTCGTCGCGGCGTATCTGGAATCCGGCGTGACCGGAGCCGTCGACATGGCCTTCGACGGCCTCGCCCTGGCGGCGCTCGATCGGGCTGTCGGCCGGGGAGCGCTGCCGCTGCGGATCGCGGCGCATTGGTTCATCGCGAACACGGGCGACGATGAGCAGAACCTGGCGCAGGTCTCGGAGGCGATCGAGCGCGCAGGCGCCGAGACCGACGGCGCTCGAGTCATCGGCATCAAGCTCGTGCTCGACGGCACCATCGACGCCTGTACTGCGGCGATGCGAGCGCCATACGCCGACGGCACGAACGCCGACCTCATCTGGCCGGCGGAGCGACTGCTGCCGGTCGTCGCCGCTGCCGACGCCGCCGGTCTGCAGATCGCGATGCACGCGATCGGCGACGAAGCCAGCACGCTCGCACTGGATGCGATCGAGCACGCCGTCACCGTCAACGGCGAGATCCCGCGCCGCCATCGGATCGAGCACCTCGAGTATTCCGCTCCGGGGACGGCCGAACGCATGGCGCGGCTCGGCGTGACCGCATCCATGCAGCCGGTGCATGCTGACCCGGCGATCTTCGCGAACTGGGCGGCGCAGCTCGGTGATGAGCGAGCAGATCGTGCGTTCGCGTGGTCCGAGTACGAGGATGCCGGTGCACTGCTCGCCTTCTCGACTGATGCGCCGACGGCCCCGCACCAGGCGCTGGCGAACATGTATGTCGCTGCGACACGTGCATCCGCTCTCGATCCCGACATGCCCGCCGTGCAGCCGCAGTACGCGTTGCCGCTCGACCGAGCGATCGCTCATGCGACGCGGGATGCTGCGGCGTCCATCGGCGATGGCGCCTGGCGCGGCCGCATCACGGTGGGTCACGCGGCTGACTTCGCCGTGCTCGACAGCGACCCGTTCTCGGAGGGTGATGCCTCGCTGCTCACCGCACGAGTCGTGCGGACGGTGATCGCGGGACGCACCGTCTACGACAGGTAGAACCCCTAGCGCACCAATGATGCGTACTTCTCTTCCGCGAGGCTTGAGGTGATTCGAATGTCCTTGTGCCGATATACCGGTTTTTCTATAATTCTGGTGAATTCTCTGGCGGGCAGAGGACGCCCGTCGGTCAGACGGCGACGTCATCCCGTCTGGACGCGGTGCGTTCCTCTCCAGCCGATCCCTGTCGATAGTGATTGGAGTGTTGAGATGTCCACGATGCCCGATCCCCGGTTCGAGCTCCGCAAGGTCACGGAGACCGAATGGCTGATCGTCGACCACCGATACGAACCGCACGACGCACGCCAGACGGTCGCCTGCATCTATCAGGTGGATGCCGTCGAAGTCGATGTGCTGTGGATGCGCGATCTTCCTCTGGCGAGCTCATATATGTCGGCCGAGGAGGTGCTGCACGATCTGCAGCGATTCCACAATCCGCCCAGTCGTTCCATGGCGCCGTTCACCATCCCTCATCTCCCGCCTCTCGCGACCGCGGCGAGTTGAACAGGGCCTCGGAGAGGCTCGGGGCGGCCGACGGATCGCGGCATAGGCTGGCCTGATGCTCCACGCTCTGATCCGCCCCGTCGAGTCCAGCACGGCAGACGTCATCGGCACCACGCTCGCCGAGGTGATCGTCGAACTCGATCAGCACCGCAAGCCCGGGTTCGACCTCGTGTCTGCGCCGGTGCGGATGCTCAAGGGCGAGGCGAAGATGGAGGCCACCGGCACGTTCAAGCGGGTCGACGGTGTGCGGGAGATCGATGCGGAAGACATGACAGCGCTCAAGGCCAAGGTGCCCGACGGGTGGCTGATGCTGACCGTGCGTCACTCGTAGTCGCTCGACCCCAGACCGAAGAAGACCCCCAGCCGGCCTGCGCCGGTTGGGGGGTCTTCGCTGTTCTGAGGACAGGGGCGATTCAACCGCCCGACGGGTTCTCGAGCGGCTTGCCGTCGTCGTCGGTCGTCTCGTCTTCGAGGATCTCGTCGGTGCTCTTGGAGTTCGACTCGTCTGGCGCGCCACCGGAGGCGGTGTCGGCCTCTTCGTCGGCGCCCGGGGTTCCCTGCGTGTTCTGCGGATCGCTCATTGCTTCTCCTCTGTCGATGCGGGTTCGTGTGTGCGACGCTACGCGCACAGCCCGTATCCGATGAGGGGGTTGACGGGAGCGAGATCCGCGACGATGCTCCATGGATTGTCATCGGGCATGGAAAAAGCCCCGGAGTTCCGCGTATTTCTGCGGTTCTCCGGGGCTTCTCTGGTCGGGCTGACAGGATTTGAACCTGCGACCCCTTGACCCCCAGTCAAGTGCGCTACCAAGCTGCGCCACAGCCCGTTGTTCTGCACTCTCGCGCAGGCAACTCCCCTATCTTAGCCCCACCCGGCCGCGCTCCGCGAACCGAGTGAGCGCCGGGCGTTGCGGGGTGTCGGAGGCCCGGCGTAGCGTCGCAGCATGGTGACGATCACGACCGAAGTGGCGACGACCGCCCGGTGGGACGACGTTCAGCATGCGCTCACGGGCGGCGGCGATGGTGCCAGCTGCCAGTGCATCTGGCCGATGCTCAGCAACAAGGACTGGAACGAGACGACCACGCCTCAGCGCACCGAGATGTTCCGCGACGAGATCGCGCAGGGGCCCCCTCCGGGCCTGATCGCGTACGTCGACGGCGAGGCCGCAGGGTGGATCCGCATCGGACCGCGCATCAGGCAGGAGCGTATTCCCCGCACGCGAATGATCGCGGCTGCCTCTACCGAGCCCCTCGACGATGAATCGGTGTGGGCCGTCACCTGCTTCGTGGTCCGACGGGAGCACCGCGGATCCGGCATCAACCTCGCACTGCTCCGCGCAGGTGTCGAATACGCCCGCTCTTCCGGGGCGAGGGTGATCGAAGGCTATCCGGTCGATACCGGCGGCGAGAAGAAGCGAACGAACGACCTGTTCCACGGCACCCTCGGAACGTTCTTGGCTGCGGGGTTCGCCGAGAAGACAGAGATGAAGCCCGGCCGCACACTCGTCGAGTTGGAGCTGGGCGCATGACCGGCGATTCCGAGCTGCCGGCAGCGATGGGCGACGTCGCTCGGCGAGGACTGGCGCTGAACGGCTTCACGCGTCTCGATCAGCTCGACGGCGCATCCGAGAAAGAGCTCCTCGTGATTCACGGCGTCGGGCCGAAGGCCATCCGCATCCTGCGAGAGCAGCTCGCACTCCAGAGTCGCGCGCTGTCGCCCTGAGCGACCACTAGCGTAGGTGACATGAACGACGAGCATCCGATCATCGAAGACGCTGAACTCGGCACCGTCGTCCGGGCGACGACCGAACTGGCTGACGGCACGGTCCTCACCCACGACTGGTACGCAGCCGGAACGGTCGTCAGCGGTGCTCCGCTCGACCTGATGATCGAGGGTACGACGACCGACGAAGCGAGTGCTCTGCTGCCCCGTGTCCACCAGACGATCGCCGCCCTTCCCGTTCTGCGGCGCCTGGCGACCGATGCCGTCGTGGCGGCCTTCAGCACGCGCACCCCCGAACAGCACGAGCTCGACGATGCTGCGACCGACCTCACTCTCGAGACTCTCGAGGCGTCGGCCGACGGGACCGTCGTCCTGCACTTCATCGACTCGTGCGGTGAACACTTTCCCGAAGGGTATTGGCCCGCCGTGCATCTCGGCGCCGACGGCCAGATCACCCAGGTGACCGTCGAGTCCTGATCGGCCGATGGCTCACCTCGCCCGCCATACGATGGGGGGATGCAGAGCCACCCCACCGCCCCGCCGCCGTGGGCATTTGCTCCGTACATCACGGTGTCGACGATTCATGTGTCCCTGCTCGCACTGCAGAATCCCGGCGCTGGCCCGACCAAGTTTCTGCTGATGCCGCTGCCCGCGATTCCGGTCCTGGTGTCGCGCCGCAAGATACGTTC
>NZ_JAGGPD010000187.1 GCF_018613995.1 Microbacterium sp. ISL-103
GCGCCCACACGATGAAAGCCGTTCGCCCGACCTGCAGGACGACGTAGGCGATCGCGAACGCCCACGCACGCTCGCCGAAGGCCTCAGCGATCGAGACGCTCATCACGAGCGCCACGAAGGCCAGTGTGATCACCGCCCCCCGCACGGGAAGCGCGACCGGGTCGAGCCAATTGGTCACCCAGGTGGTCGACACCCATGCCCACCACAACGCGCACACCATGATGACCCCTTCGAAGGTGCCGAGAGGGGTCTGGTTCTCGTAGAGGTAGGCCGACAGCTGAGTCAACGCGAGGACGAACACGAGGTCGAAGAACAGCTCGACATACGTCACTCGATCCGCACGCCGGGAATTCGTGGGGCGCAGCACGTCACGGGTCATCCCGAATGCCATGCGACCATCCTGGCATCGCCGATCGAAGCCTCGACGCACTCGTTCAGAAACGGGTGCGCCCGCAGGGTGGCACGGTCACCCTGACTCGGCCGTGCATCGCGCTCTACCGGTCGTCGCTCGCGGTGATCCGCGCCTCGACGGGCGCCCACCCGCTCTCGAGAACCGAGAACCCCGCATCGAGGATGCCGAGCTGGTCCTCGTGCTCGTTGACGAGCAGCTGCATCTGCAGCACGAAACGCGAATAGACGCGGATCTCGGCTGTCGGGTCGGGGAGTCCGAGCTCATCGGCGATCGCGTCCGCCAGAGCATCCTCGTGCCGCAGCCACATCTTCGCGGCGTACTCGCTCAATGCCGGCGTCTCGTTGAGGAACGCGAGGAAGATCCGCGTCACGTCGTTGCCGTGCTCGTCGATGTTGGCGCCGACCTCGGCCGTGTAGAAGTCGCGGATCGCCTGGTTGATCGTGACGCCCTCGGCGCGGTCGCGGACCGCTGAGACGAGGCGATCGCGCTGCTCGTCATCCTCGTCGAAGACGAGCGCCTCCTTCTGCGGGAAGTGCGCGAACACGGTCGTGGGCGAGACGTCTGCCGCATCCGCGACCTCGCGGATGCTGACGTTGTCGAAGCCGCGCTCGAGGAACATCATCGTCGCGACATCGGAGATGTTCTTGCGGGTGGCTGCCTTCTTGCGCTCGCGGCGGCCGAGAGGCTCGGTCTTCGTCATGAACCCAGGGTATCGCGAACTCGATCCGAAACTGGCTTGACAACAAAACTGGTATTGATACAGTTTCGGAGTGACTTCACTAACGAACCCGCCCGCGCGCAGCGAAAAGCGCGCCTGGATCATGCTCATCGTGCTGACGATGCTCACCGTCATCGGCATGACCGTCGTCCTCCCCGTCCTGCCCTTCGTCGTGCTGCACTACGTGTCGCACGAAGGCGATCTCGCGATCTGGGTCGGCGTGCTCGAAGCGATCAACGGCCTGTGCGCCTTCCTGGTCGCCCCCTTCCTCGGTCGTCTCTCCGACCGCTTCGGCCGTCGACCGGTCATCATCGGTGCGGCGTTCGGCGCGGCATTCGCGATGACCCTGTTCGGCATCGGCGGAGCGATCTGGGTGCTCGTCCTCGCCCGCGTCATCCAGGGCCTCACGGCGGGAGATATGCCCGCCCTCTTCGCCTATCTCGCCGACATCACCCCTCCCGAGAAGCGCGCTCAGCGGTTCGGCCTGCTCGGTGCCCTGTCGGGCATCGGCATGATGATCGGCCCGGCCATCGGCGGCCTCCTCGCCGCGGTGAGCCTGCAGCTCCCCGTCTTCCTCACCGCGGCAGTCGGGCTCGTCATCGCGATCCTCAGCATCTTCCTGCTTCCCGAGAGTCTGAAGCCCGAGAACCGCATCCCGCGCATCGCCGTGCGCGATCTGCAGCCGTTCGCCGTCTTCAAGGACGCCTTCAGCCGCAAGGAGCTCCGGGGACTCATGATCGGCTTCGGTCTGCTGGCGCTGCCGTTCGGCTTCTTCGTCAACAACTTCAGCGTCCTCGCCCTCGACTCGATCCAGTGGGGTCCCACCCAGATCGGCCTTCTCACCGCCGCGGTCGGCATCATCGACATCGTGATCCAGGGTGTGCTGCTCGGCATCCTGCTGCCGCGTATCGGAGAACGCGGCGTGATCGTGAGCGGCATCGTCGCGCAGACGATCGGTCTGATCGGCCTCGCAGTCGTCGCCTCGATCTTCGCGCAGCCATGGGTGTTCATCGTCGGTGCGCTCCTGCTTGCAGCCGGCCAGGGCGCCTCGCAGGCGGCGCTCGACGGAGCCATGTCGAACGCGGTCGGCGACGACGAGCAGGGCTGGCTCGGCGGGGCGACCCAGTCGCTCGCCGCAGCGATGAACACCGTCGCACCGCTGATCGCCGGCGCCCTCTACGTCCTGGTCAGCCACGCGGCTCCCTACTGGCTGGGTGCGGCCATCATGGTCGTCGCCGCGGTCGTGGTCGGCCGCGCGCACATCGCGAACACCGCGAAGCGCGGGCCCATCGACGAGGATGCTGTCGTGCCGACCGAGCTCGCACGCGCCGACAACTGACCGTCCGGTCGGGGATGATGGAGGCATGCCCACGCCCCATCGCCCCGGCCTCCGGGTCTCGTCGGGTCTGACGATCCCCGAGGCCGAGCTGTCGTGGCGCTTCTCGCGCTCGTCGGGGCCCGGTGGGCAGGGCGTGAACACGGCGGACTCCCGCGTCGAGCTGGTGTGGGATGCCGCGAGCAGCACCGCCCTGACACCCCACCAGCGCGACCGCGTGCTCGACCGGCTGAACGGCCGTCTCGTGAACGGCGTGCTGACGATCGCCGCCTCAGAGCATCGCGCGCAGCTGCGAAACCGCGACGCCGCGCGCGAGCGGCTCGTGGCACTCGTCGCCGACGCTCTGCGTCCGCCGCCGCCTCAGCGTCGGGCGACGAAGCCGAGCAGGGGCTCGAAAGAGCGCCGGCTGACCGCGAAGAAGCAGCGCACGGATGTCAAGAAGCTGCGCAAACCCCCGCGCGACGGCTGACGCGCCGCGTCAGTCCTTGCTGCCGCGCACGAGTTCGAGGCCCGCGCCGGCGAACTGCCGCAGCGTCGCATCCGGCAGGAAAGCCCGGGTGAGCGCCGTGCCGATGGGGGCGAGGTCGGCCTCATCGCGGAACAGCAGGTACATGGTCTCGTAGCGGGGATGGAACTTCTGCTTGAACCTGTGCAGCGATCCGAACCCGTAGACGGGTTCGAGAGCGTCGGCGAGGCGGTCGCTCAGAGCGGCGATCATGCCGGCATCCGGCGGGTAGTCATGCGCGAGGGGCGCTCCCGAGAGTGACATGATCTGGGCGCCCTCCTCCGAGAACTGCTTCGCAGACGATCCGATCAGATACTCCATCACCGGCGCGAAACCGCCCTCCCGTCGCCGCATCAGATCCAGCGTCCATCCCCGCACGGTGCCGCCCTCCCCATAGACGGGCAACCACGACAGGAAGCCGTCGACGTCGCCGTTCGGAGCGAGTGCGAGGGCGAGCCGCACCTCCGGATCTTCCGCCTCGTCGAGTGTGCCGAGCGTGAAGCGCATCTCGGGAAGGTCCTTGTCGCCGACCCAGGCCTCCGAGATCGCCCGCAGCTGCTGCTGCACGCCCCACGGCTCCGCCTTCAGCTGTGTCATGCGGAAGGTCATCTCGTCGCGGCCCGCCCTGTTGAGTGAGGTCCGCACCGAGTTCCACCGTTTGCCCGTGAACTCGAGCCCCGGCAGGTCGACGATCGTGTCGTCCGCGACGACGATGCTGCGCCACGTCGACGGCACGGCCCGGCGGGTCGCGTCGTCGGCGCTGAAGAAGCACGGTACGAGCCCCGCGTTCTCGGCGGTGCGGATGAAGTCCGTGACGGCGTCTGCGCGAGCATCCGCAGGGCCGATCGGATCCGCGAGCGCCAGAGCGACGCCGGCCCGCCGCTGATACGCCACGATCCCCGCGTCGCTGCGCGCATAGCTGTTGCCCTCCCACGTCGTCATCCACGACAGGGTGCCACCGCCGTGCGCGCGCAGCTCGGTCTTCACATCGTCGATCGAGGGGGCCGGCTGGACGCCGAGCAGAGAGCGCCGCTTCGCGCGGAACGCCCGCCGCACCGCGACCAGGTAGACGAGCAGGATCAGCCAGAGGAAGCCGTTGGCGAGGTCGAGCTCGGTCTCGCCGTCCCAGCGGAAGTCGACCTGTGCTTGCGAGAAGACCGTGATGAGTGTCAGCACGAGTGTCGCGATCAGGATGTTGAAGAGTCCGAGCAGCATCACGAGCACCCACGACCAGCGACGACCGCGCCGAAGGCCGCTCACGAGAACGACGATGACGACGATGTCGAAAGCCAAGCCGAAGAAGCCGCCCGATGCGGGTGTCGTCGGACCGAACGGGCCGTCGGTGGCGACGAGGGTCGTGATGATCTCGACAGCGCCGAGCACGAGCAGCGAGATCACGGCGATCAGGCGCTGTTCGCGCACGGTGGTCCGCTGCACGCGCAGGGTGCGGTCGACGACCAGGATCAACAGCACCGCGAGCAGGTGCTCGAGGTCGGCGAGCGCGCCCCAGAACAGCATCGCGATGAAGACGAATCCGAGCAGCACGAGCCATCCCCGCACCCGCCACGGTGGCCGGAATAGTCCCACGGCCGCGGCGATGCAGGCCATCGTGCCGCCCGAGGCGCCGACGTCGAGTGCCTGAGCCTCAGCCTGCGCCCACGCCCACGGCAGCTGCGACGCGAGAGCGAGCAGCAGTGCCGCCGCGAACATCGCGAAGAGCTGTCCGATCCAGTAGTAGGCGAGGGCGACTCGGCTTCCCCGGCGGAACTCGAGATACGCCATGCCCCAGAACCCCGAGATCGTGAACACGTACACCCAGGGGCTGTTGACGAAGAAGGTGCCGGTGAGCGGCGTCCACCATTTCGCGTCGAGGAAGTTCGGCAGGCCGTAGGCGACGTCCGCATACAGGTCGGTCGTCTCGAACGGGTGCCACAGCCCCTGCCACACCACTCCGACGACGAGGATCAGGGCGATCATCGTGAGGGTCGCCGGGATCCGCCGGATGACGGCGAGGGCGGGACGCGATGTGGAGGTGCTCGCCTCGGTCATGCGCTCAGCGTAGCGAGCGCGGGTCGCCCTCCGGGGTGGGCGACCCGGATCTCCGATCCTGACTGTCGCTCCGAGCCGAGACCGCGTTGGATGGAGGCATGCCTGCGAAACGCACCCTCGGCTCCTCGATCGCCGCAGCCGCAACATCCGTCCTCGCCGTTCTCGTGCTCGCCTCGTGCACTGCCGATCCGACATCGGTGTCACTCCCGGCGCCCGAGTCGCTCGTCGAAGACCTCGACGCGCCCTGGTCGATCGCGTTCCACGACGACGTGGCCCTGGTGAGCGAGCGCGACAGCGCGCGCGTGCTCGAGGTCACCGAAGACGGCGAGGTGCACGAGGTCGGAGTCATCGACGGTGTCGCGCCGGGTGGCGAGGGCGGTCTGCTCGGGCTCGCGGTGAACGACGGCGAGCTCTACACGTACTTCACGGCGCGAGGCGAGAACCGGGTCGAGCGACGGGACATCAGAGGAACAGCGGGTGCGCTGTCGCTCGGCGAGCCGACGAGGGTGATCGACGGCATCCCCGCGGCCGGCAACCACAACGGCGGACGCATCGCGTTCGGTCCTGACGGCATGCTCTACGTCACGACGGGAGACGCGGGCGATCGCGACAGTGCTCAGGATGTGGATGCGCTGTCGGGCAAGATCCTGCGCCTCACCCCCGAGGGGGACGTCCCCGACGACAACCCCTTCGCGGGCTCACCCGTCTACAGCTACGGGCACCGCAATCCGCAGGGGATCGCCTGGGATGCCGACGGCCGGATGTATGCGAGCGAGTTCGGTCAGGACACCTGGGACGAGCTCAACGTCATCGAAGCGGGCGGCAACTACGGCTGGCCCGACGTCGAAGGCATCGCCGACGACGCCGGCTACATCGACCCCGTGCAGCAGTGGCGCCCGGATGTGGCCAGCCCGAGCGGCATCGCGGTGACCGGATCGGACATCGTGATCGCGAATCTGCGCGGGGAGCGACTGCGCACCGTGCCGCTCGACGATCTCACCTCGAGCACCGAGCAGTTCGTCGGCGAGTTCGGCAGGATCCGCGACATCGTGATCGGAGCCGGCGGGACGTTCTGGTTCCTCACGAACAACACCGACGGGCGCGGGGGTCCGCGAGACGGAGACGACCGCATCCTGCGTCTCGGCCTCGACTGACCGTGTCCTGCCAGCGGCGCGGGCTCAGGCGAACGCGTCGATACCCGTCGCTGCGATCGACAGCGCCCAGAGTCGCTCCGCGGCTTCGGGGTCGATGGCCCATTCCTTCACACCGCCGGTCGTCATGTCGCTGTGGTCCGGGGGCACGATGCCCTTGATCGAGCAGTCCTCGCAGTACGCGCCGCTGCGCGGAACCAACTCGACGGCGGTCGCCGCCCAGAGGCCGGTCGAGGCGCCTTCGGCAGGGGTCTTGAACCTCGGGTTCGGAGTGCCGTCGGCATCGATCCATCCCCGCGAGAGCAGTTCCTCGCGGGGAACGTGACGCTGCAGCTCGGTCATGATCCCACCCGGGT
>NZ_JAGGPD010000188.1 GCF_018613995.1 Microbacterium sp. ISL-103
ACGTTCTCGCCGGCCTTCTTGACGTTGGCCTTCGCCTGGTCGGCGCGGCCCTCGGCCTCGAGCTTCTCGTTGTCGGTCACCTTGCCGGCGGCCTCCTTCGCCTTGCCAGCGAGGTCCTGAGCGGTGTTCTTGATCTTGTCATCGAGTCCCATGGGGGATCCTTTCTCTCTTCATCGGTGGTTCTGCGGTGGTCTGAGGTCGGTGTTCCCGGCGGTCACAGAGGGATCGCGAAGATGCTCGCCATCACGGGCAGCGCCGCGGCGGCGACGAGGGCGACGAGTCCCACGACCCCGGCGGATCGCCAGCTCGGGGTGCGGGTGGTGACCAGGGACGCGCGACCGATACCGGTCGCGCGTCCCACGGCCTCGCGTGCGGGGAGCGGTGCGAGGCTGACCGCCGTCGAGAGCGCCGACGATGCGTCGGGAGATCCTGGGGAGACGCGGATGGGGGAATTCGTTGCTCTGGACATGTGATCACCTTCTTCGTCGGAAAGATTACTAGGTGAACTAGTGAATTGCCAGCCTAGTGAAATATTGATGTATTCCCCTTACGCTCAAGAGATGACGGAGCTCACCCAGCCCACGGGCCACGAAGAGGCGCTGCGCGCCGTCCCCCACGACGACGGATCGGCGCCCCGGGCGCTCGTCCTCGGCGCCACGGGCTACATCGGCGGCCGCCTCACCCCGCGGCTGCTGAACGCCGGATACCGGGTGCGGGTGCTCGCGCGGGACGCGGCGCGAGCGGCATCCTTCCCCTGGGGATCCGACTGCGAGATCGTCGAGGGCTCCGCCGACGATGCGGACGCTGTGGCCGAGGCCATGCGCGACGTCGACGTCGTCTACTACCTGATCCACTCGATGACCGCCGGCAAGGGCTTCGAAGAGAGCGATGAGCGCGCGGCGACGACGGTGGCGGATGCCGCGGCTGCCGCTGGCGTGCGCCGGATCGTCTACCTCGGCGGGCTGCACCCCGAAGACGCGAAGCTGTCACCGCATCTGCGCTCGCGGGTGCGCGTCGGCGAGATCTTCCTCGAATCCGGTGTGCCGACGCTCGTTCTGCAGGCAGGCGTCGTGATCGGCTCGGGCTCGGCGTCGTTCGAGATGATCAGGCACCTCACCGACGTGCTGCCCTATATGCCGGCGCCGAAGTGGGTGCGCAACCGCATCCAGCCCATCGCCGTGCGCGACGTGCTGCACTATCTGCTGGGCGCCGCGCGCGTGGACGACGACGTGAATTCTGCGGTCGACATCGGCGGACCCGACGTGCTGCGCTACGGACAGATGATGAACGGCTACGCGCTCGAGGCAGGCCTGCGCCAGCGCGCGATCGCATCACTGCCGGTGCTGACCCCCGGCCTGGCCTCGCACTGGGTCAACCTGGTGACCCCGGTGCCGCGGTCGATCGCGCGGCCGCTCGTCGCGTCGCTGCAGAACGAGTGCATCGTGAAGGATCACGCGATCGACGACCTGATCGCGAAGCCCGACGGCGGGCTGACCCCGTATCGCACCGCCGTCTCGCTGGCACTGGGTCGCGACGCCGCAGACACCATCGAGACGAGCTGGCAGGATGCCGAGGTCTCGGGTGCCCCGAGCGACCCGCTGCCCAGCGACCCGGACTGGGCCGGACGCACCGTCTTCACCGACACCCGCGAACTGAAGACCGCCGCCCCGGTCGATGGGCTGTGGCGCGTCATCATCGGCATCGGCGGATCGAACGGCTGGTACTCGTCGAAGTTCCTCTGGGCGGTGCGCGGCTGGATGGATCGACTGGTCGGCGGAGTGGGTCTGCGCCGTGGTCGACGCAGCAAGGCCGAGGCCCGGGTCGGTGACGCGATCGACTTCTGGCGCGTCGAAGCCGTCGAGGAGCCCGGACGTCAGACCGACTCCTCCCCCGCGAGCGGCGGACTGCTGCGCCTGCGGGCCGAGATGAAGGTGCCCGGCGAGGCGTGGCTCGAGCTGCGCGCCCTGCCCGAGGGCGACGGATCGCGTTACGAGCAGCGGGCCGTGTTCTTCCCCCGCGGACTCGCCGGGCGACTGTACTGGCTGGGCGTGCTGCCGTTCCACGGGTTCATCTTCGCGGGCATGGCGGCTCAGATCACCGCGGCCGCGGCGGTTCCCGTCGAGACGGTCGCGCCCGGTGCGGGGGATGGGGCGGGGGCCGCCTGAGCCCTGGCGCCCCCCGCATCCCGCCTCCCGCACTCCGTCGCGCATGGCGGGGCCACTTCGGCATCCGGACTCACGTGCGGGGCCACTTTCGCATGCCAAACGGCCGATTCGGATGCGTCAGTGACCCCGCGCCGGACCGACGTCGGCCCGGGCGGGGTCAAGAATGCACCTGGCGTCAGGAAGGACGCTCGGCGAGGCCCGCGGGGTCGGCGCCGTCATCGGTTCCGGCATCCGCTCTCGCACCGGCACCGGCATCCGCAGTCGCACCCGGAGTCGCATCGCCGGCCGCGATCGCACCGGCATCGGGGATGATGTCGATCGCCTCGGTCGCCGTCGCGTAGACCTCGGCAAGGCTGTCGTCGACGTCGGCCTCGTCGATCCACGCGAGGTCGTCTTCGGAGTGGTCGTACTCGACGGGCACGAGGGCGAAGTCGTCGCCGTACTCCTCGAGCCCCGCCATGACGCTGTGCCGCACGGCCATGCGGGCATACCGCTCACGCAGAATCAGCGGATCGCGTCTGAGGTCCTTCATGAACGCGACCATCATGAACGCCATGATCACCGCGAACGGCAGCGCGGCGATGATGGTGACGTTCTGCAGCGACTTCAGGCCGCTCCCCTCTTCGCCGGTGACGAGCAGCACGGCGGCGATCACTCCGACCAGCACACCCCAGACGACGGCGACCCAGCGCGAGGGCTCTGGCCGGCCCTGCTGCGACAGCGTGCCCATCACGAGCGATGCCGAGTCGGCTCCGGTGATGAAGAAGATCGAGATCAGCAGGATCAGCACGATGCTCGTGATCAGAGGGAACGGCAGGTTCTCGAGAACACCGAAGAGCACCTCTTCGGGGGGATCGACAGAGAGGTTCGCGCCGTCCATCTGCTGCTGGATCGCCGTCGTGCCGAAGATCGCGAACCAGACGAGCGAGATCACAGCGGGCACCACGATGACGACCGACACGAACTGGCGCAGCGACCGGCCGCGCGAGATCTTGGCGATGAACATTCCGACGAACGGCGACCATGAGATCCACCACGCCCAGTAGAAGATCGTCCAGCTCGACAGGAACATCTGCGCCTCGTCACCCTGCGATGCCGAGCGGGCGACCATCTCGGGCAGGTCGCCGAGGAACTGCACGGCGACCGACGGGATGACGTTGAGGATCAGCAGCGTCGGCCCGACGAAGAAGACGAAGAAGGCGAGCAGCAGCGCGACGACTGCGTTGATGTTCGACAGCGCACGGATGCCCTTCGAGACGCCCGAGACCGCCGAGGCGATGAAGCAGGCGGTGAGCACGGCGATCGCGGCGATGAGCACGCCGTTGCCGAGCTCGCCGATGCCGCTGACGATCTCGACGCCGTGGCCGATCTGCAGGGCGCCGAGCCCGAGCGAGGCGGCGGTGCCGAAGAGCGTGACGATGATCGAGAAGATGTCGATCGTGCGGCCGAGGGGTCCGGTGGTGCGCCCCTCGCCCAGCAGCGGAGCGAAGATCGAGGAGATCAGCGGGGTGCGGCCACGACGGAACGCACCGTAGGCGATCGCTCCACCGACGAGCGCGTAGAACGCCCACGCCTGCGGACCCCAGTGGTAGAGCACCTGGGCCTGAGCGGTGTGCATCGCATCGAGAGTGTTCGCCTCGACGGTGCCGGGCGGCGGGTTCTCGAAGAACGTGAGCGGCTCGGCGGCGCCCCAGAAGACGAGTCCGATGCCCATGCCGGCGGCGAAGAGCATCGAGATCCACGAGAACATCGAGAACTCGGGCTCTTCGTCGTCACGGCCGAGCGGGATGCGTCCATAGCGGCTGAAGCCGATGAACAGCATGAAGACCAGGATGACCGTGGCGATCGTCGTGAAGAAGAAGCCGAAGTACTCCACCACCCAGGCGAGCACGGTCGAGGTCGTACCCGAGAGGTTGTCGCCGGCGAAGACTCCCCATGCGATGAACGCGATGGTCAGTGCGACGGCGACGCCGAACACGAGCGGATCGGTGCGATAGGTGCGGCCCGTCTCTTCGACCGAGACGCCGGGAACGAGCGCCGGGTGCACGCCGCGAGGCGGCACGGCGGCGATGTCTCGGACGATCTTCTGGGCGGCCTCGGTGGCCTTCGCGGCCTGTCGCACTGCCGCGGTGTTGGTCTTCGGAGCGTCGGTGCGCGTGGGCGTCTTGTCGTCCGGAGTGTCCATGAGAACCCATTCTCCCATGCCGGCATACTGCGGTCGGTTGGGGCGATCCTCAGCGCTGGCGGCGCCCGCCGAAGACCGAGTGCAGCAGAGGCAGCGCCGAGACGCAGATTAGGGTGATGCCGAGCGGCGGCAGAGTCGCGACGAGCAGCGCGCCGCCCACGAGCATCGCGGCGAACAGAACACCGGAGCCGATGCGGCGGGCGATGCCCTCGAGCCGGTCGAGGCGGCGCTCGAGGGCCGACGTGTCGAAGGTGACGTTGCCGTCGTCGACGCGGGTGATGATCGCGTCGATGCGCTTCGGCAGACGGTAGGTGACGGCCGCGGTCTCCATGGCCTGCTGCGCCATGTCCTGCATGAGGTTGCCCGACTCGTCTCGCAGCAGCCGACCGGCATACGGCTCGGCGGCGTCCCACACGTTGAACGTCGGGTCGAGGCTCGAGCACATGCCCGAGGTCAGCGACACCGCACGGATCAGCAGCAGCATGTTCTCGGGCAGCTGCAGCGGCAACGATCGCACCATGTCGCCGAACTCGTCGGCGAAGTCCTTGAATTCCCGAGGGTCGACGGTGCTGAGTTCAGCGAAGCCCATGCCGCCGAACCGGGCGAACAGTGCGCGGAGCGCCCGTTCGAGCTCGGCGGTGTCGGCCGAGGGCAGCAGCACGCCGATCTCCTGCGCGGCGGTCACGAGTCCGCGGCTGTCGCGGCCGGCGACGGCGATCAGCAGTGTGCGCAGTCCGTCACGCAGGTTGGCGGGCACCTCGGCCATCATCCCGAAGTCGATGAAGGTGAGGCGGAAGTTCCGGCCGGTGGTGGATGCCGGCTCCGGCGTCACGAAGATGTTGCCGGGGTGCGGGTCGGCGTGCACGAAGCTGTGCGTGAACACCTGATCGAACATGACCTCGGCGAACACCTCTGCGACCTCGGTCGGATCGATGCCGGCTGCACGCAGAGCATCCGTGTCGTTGATCTTGATCGCCGTGACGTCAGAGAGAGTGAGCACGCGGCGGGTCGACCGCTCCCAGACGATCTCGGGGGCGCTGACGCGCGCATCCCCGGCGAAGTTCTCGCGGAACCTCTCGGCGCTGGCAGCCTCGTGCAGGTAGTCGATCTCTTCGAGGCTCGTCTGCGCGAACTCCTCGACGAGGCCGGGGGCATCGACGCGGTCGGCGACCAGGCGCACGCGGGTCAGCCACCGCGCGACGCGGCGGAGGGCCGCCAGGTCAACCGCGACGATCTCGTCGATGCCCGGGCGCTGCACCTTGACGACGACGTCGCCGAGTCCGGTGTCGGCGGCATCCTGCGCGGACAGCCGAGCGCGATGCGCCTGCCCGAGGGATGCCGCGGCCACCGGGTTCTCGTCGAACCAGGCGAACGCCTGCTCGAGCGGGCGACCGAGCTCTGCCTCAGCGGCGGCGCGGATGCCCGAGAACGGCACGGCCGGCACCTCGTCCTGCAGGCCCTCGAGCTCTTTGGTGATCTCGGGCGGCAGCACGTCGAGGCGCGACGACATGAACTGCCCGACCTTGATCATGAGCCCGCCGAGCTCGACCGCGAGACCGTGGAACCGCTTCGCGAACCGCTGCATCCGCGGGGCGCGGGTGCGCTCGGCGACCGAGCTCAGCCCGAGGCGCGGCAGAACGAGCTCGAACCACCAGATCTTGAAGAACTCGCGCGCCGCGAACGACAGGATGCGGCGGTACCGGGCACGATGGGCGCCCTGCGCCGCAGCATCCGTCATGTGTCGTCCCTGGGTCGTGTGCGATCAGTCCTGAGCGAGGATCGAGTACAGCCTACGGCGGGCGTCATCGAGGATCTCGACCGCCTGCTGCACCTGCTCGGTGCTGCCGCTGCGACCGACGGCGGCCGCGGCGGCCGCGAGGTCGACACCGGCCTTCGGCAGCGCGCTGTAACGGGGGTTGTCGTGCGAGCCCTCGCCCTTCGACTGCGACTCCCACGGAGCCGGCGTCTCGGTGTGCTCGGATGCGACGGCACGGCCGGCTTCGGTGAGCGAGTAGGTCTTGCGACCGTTCTGCTCTTGAGCCTCGATGAGGCCCTCGTCGGCGAGCAGCTGCAGGGTCGGGTACACCGAGCCTGCGCTGGGCTTCCACGATCCGCCGCTGCGATCGGCGATCTCGTTGATGATCTGGTAGCCGTGCATCGGCTTCTCGGTGAGCAGCGACAGCACCGCGGTGCGGACGTCGCCCTTCGCCATGCGCGAGCCGCCGCTGGGGCGCTGCTCGAACGACTTGCGGAGCTGCTCCATGGCATCGAAGATCGCGGATGCGGGTCCGCCGGGGCCCGCGCCGAAGCCGGATCCGCCGAACGGGTTCGAGGGGAATGCGTTGTTCATGATGACCTCCCGTGAGTGGTGAGCGATAGTCAACGATATATCGTTAAGGCCGGGTGCCGGGTGGGAGTTTCGGNNCTGCCGGTGATGTCGAATTCACCTGCCGTCTCCCCCGCGTCCACCTCCGTCCGAGTGAGCGTGGTGGTTCCGGTGTTCAAGCCGGGAGCCGCGTTCGACGAACTCATCGCGTCGCTCGACGCCCAGACGCTCGAGCACGACAGGTTCGAGGTACTGCTCTGCGACGACGGATCGGGAGAAGAGACGGCGGCGCGACTCGTCGAGGTCGCTCGCGACCGCGACTACGTGCGCGTGGCGTATCTGCCGCACTCCGGGTGGCCGGGCACACCCCGCAACCACGGGATCGACAACGCGCGCGGCACCTACATCCAGTTCGTCGATCAGGATGACTGGCTCTACCCCGGCGCACTGCAGGCGCTGTGCGACTACGCCGACCTCAACGGCTCCGACGTCGTGGTCGGCAAGGAGGTCGGGATCGGGCGACCGCTGCCGAAGCGCATCTTCCGGCGCGACGTGCCGAACGCCCGGCTCGGCGAAGACCCTCTGCTCGAGATGCTCACGCCGCACAAGATGTTCCGCACGGCATTCCTGCGCGAGAACCGCATCCGCTTCCCCGACGGCAAGGTGCGTCTCGAAGACCACCTCTTCGTCATGCGCGCGTATTTCGAGGCATCGACGATCTCGATCCTCGCGAACCAGCCCTGCTACGCGTGGGTCAAGCACGCGGGCAGCGCGAGCTCGTCGCGCATCGAGCCGGAGTCGTACTTCCCTCACCTCGAGGCGGTGCTCGATCTGGTCGAGCGCTACACCGAGCCCGGCCGACTGCGGGATCGCCTGCTTCGGCACTGGTTCCGCGGCAAGATCCTGAAGCGTCTGACGGGCAAGAAGATGCTCGGATACCCGGATGACTACCGCCAGCGCCTGATCGGCGTGGTGGGCCCGCTCGCACAGCGTCGGTTCGGGCCGGGAGTCGATGGCGGACTGTCGTTCCCGAATCGCATCCGGGCGGCGCTGCTGCGTGCCGACCGCCGTGCCGACCTCGTGACGTTCGCCCGGTTCGAGGTCGAGATGCAGTGCCGCGCGGTCGTGACATCGGCCCAGTGGTCGCGGGGCGGCGGCCTGTATCTGACGGTCGACGTCTCGGTCAGCCGCGACGGGCAGGACGCCCTGATCTTCGAGCCCGGCACCGGGATCCTGACCTCGCTGCCCGTGGCGATGGACGGCTTGCCCACGGGCCTGCTCGAGGCCGGGCGCGAGCTGAAGAACGATCAGGTCGCGCTGGTCCTGCGCGACAAGGCGGCCGGGGTCGAGCGTCGCATCGCGACCCTGCACCCCCGAACTCTGGGCACGGTGCGCCTCGCGATCGATCCGCTGAAGGTGTTCGGACCCGACGACGAGTCGCGCGGCGCGAAGCTGTTCGTCACGGTGCGCCGGGCGGGATGGACCTTCGACGTGCCCCTCACTGCGGATGCCGCGACGCTCGCCGCGGCCGGACGATCGCCGCTGCTCGCGGGCCGCACCTGCACACCCGTCGCCGGGCCGAGCGGCGCCGTGGAGCTGCGACGCGAGTGGCCCGGCGGGCGGCTCAAGGATCTGGCCGGACGCGCGGTACGACGGATGCGGAGCGGGTCGAGCACGTCGCGCACGTCGAGCGGGTCGCGCAGGAAGTGACCGGATGCCGCGTCAGCGCGGCAGCGTGAGCACCTCGGCTCCGGTCTCGGTGATCGCGATCGTGTGCTCGGTGTGCGCGGTGCGGCTGCCGGTCGCGCTGCGCAGCGTCCAGCCGTCGTCGTCGGTGATCAGCTGATCGGTGTCGGCCATGACCCACGGTTCGAGCGCGAGAAGCAGGCCGGGGCGAAGCCTGTAGCCACGACCGGGGCGTCCGTCGTTGGCGACGTGCGGATCCTGATGCATCGTCGACCCGATGCCGTGGCCGCCGAACTCGAGGTTGATCGGATAGCCGGCAGCGCTCAGCACCGTGCCGATCGCGTGCGAGAGGTCGCCGATGCGCGCACCGGGTCGGGCGACCGCGATGGCCGCGGCGAGCGCGCGCTCGGTGGCGTCGATCATGGCGAGATCGTCGGATGCCGCACTCGTGCCGACCACGAAGCTGATCGCCGCATCGGCCGAGATGCCCCGCAGCGTCACGGCGAGGTCGAGCGTGAGCAGATCGCCGTCGACGAGGGCGTAGTCGTGCGGCATCCCGTGCAGCACCGCATCGTTCACCGCCGTGCAGACGTAGTGGCCGAAGGGACCGCGGCCGAACGACGGGGCGTAGTCGACGTAGCAGGACTGCGCTCCGGCATGCTCGATCATCGTCTTCGTCCAGCGGTCGAGGTCGAGCAGGTTCACGCCGACCGTCGCGCGCTGCGTGAGGGACTGCAGGATGCTGCCGACGAGCGCCCCGGCGTCTCGCGCTCGGGCGAGCTCGGCGTCGTTCAGTATCTCGATCATGGGGTTCTCGACCTCCGAGTCATGCGGTTCCAATAACTATCCCGGTAATACTATCCCGGTATTAGAATCGGCACATGATGGTTCGGCTCCCCCTGACTCCTGCCGAGGTCGAGCGCGGAGAGCGTCTCGGCGCCCTGCTGCGGCGCGCCCGCGGCGACCGTTCGATGCTGAGCGTGGCGCTCGACGCCGGCGTCTCGCCCGAGACGCTGCGCAAGATCGAGTCCGGTCGCGTGGCGACCCCTGCCTTCTCGACCATCGCCGCGATCGCGGGCGTGCTGCACCTGTCGCTCGATTCGGTCTGGGCCGAGGTCGAGCCGGCGGTGCACGCGGTCGGCCGCGCGCAGGTCGCGTCCTGAGATGGCGCATGCGCTGATCACGGGAAGCTCGCGCGGCATCGGTCGCGCGGTCGCTCAGGCGTTCGCCCGACGGGGCGATCGCGTCGTCGTACACTTCGGCCGTGATCGCGCGGCTGCCGAAGAGACGCTCGCGTCACTCGAGGGATCAGGTCACGCGATCGTCGGCGGCGACCTCGGCGACCCCGTAGAGGTGCAGCGCGTGGTCGATGAGGCCATCGCCGCACTGGGTTCGCTCGACATCCTGGTGAACAACGCGGCGGTGGCGCCGAGCGCGTCGAACGAGCACCGCGTCGACTCCTCGTCATACGCCCGGTGGCAGGCGGCGTGGTCTGCGATGGTCTCGGTGAACCTGCTCGGCGCATCGAACGTGACGATGCTGGTGGCTCAGCACATGATCGAGCGCGGGTCCGCTGGGGCGATCGTCAACGTCGGCTCGCGCGGCGCCTACCGCGGTGAGGCCGATCACCCCGCGTACGCCGCGACGAAGGCCGGACTGCAGGCGTTCGGTCAGTCGATGGCACTGGTGCTCGCGCCGCACGGGATCTCGGTGACCTCGGTCGCACCGGGGATGGTCGCGACCGAGCGCCAGTCGGCGAAGCTCGAGGGAGAGCAGGGCGACAGCATCCGCGGTCAGAGTCCGTTCGGTCGCGTGGGCACCCCCGATGAGGTGGCGGATGCCGTCGCCTACCTCACCTCGCCGACGGCCGCATGGGCCTCGGGCACGGTGCTCGACCTGAACGGCGCGTCGTACTTCCGCTGAGCACTGGGTTATGCCGCCTTCGGGAGGAGAACCGCTTCGCGGGAGGAGGTGGGTTCCTGCGCCCTAGGCGCGCAGCACCGACTGCAGGAGCCCGGGGAACAGCTCGTCGAGCTCGTCGCGCCGCAGCGTCAGCATCCGTCGTCGCCCGTTCGGTTCGTTGCGGATGACGCCCGCTTCGCGGAGCACCTTCATGAAGTGCGACTTGGTCGACTTCGGCAGGTTCGGGTCGGTCGCGTGGCACTCGGCCATGTCGAGCGGACCGTCGGCGAGCTGCCGCGCGATCGCCAGGCGCTCGGGGTCGCTGAGCGCGAAGAGCACGTCGGTGAGCTGGATCTCGGAACGATCCGGATGCGGGAGGTCGCCTGGCATGGTTCGAGAATAGTTGAACAATCGACGGATGGCGAGTACGCTCCGATAGTTCGATGATTCTCGAACTCACGGACCGACCCACCCTGCGGGAGCCTGCATGACCACCACGTCACCGATCGACACGACAGCGACGGCATCCGCGATCCGGCGTCCCCGTTTCGGTTTCGCGCTGGCCATCGTGACGCAGATCGCGATGATGATGGGCGCGAGCGCACCGTCGCCG
>NZ_JAGGPD010000189.1 GCF_018613995.1 Microbacterium sp. ISL-103
GCGGCGCCTGCGCGGATGCCGAGACCAGGGGGATCGACACGAGCGTGTAGGTGATCGCCGCCGCGATCACCGCGGTCACGACGACCGATGCCGCCCAGAGCAGAGCCTGGCGTCGCGCGGACCAGCCCGACGGGCCGGAGGTCTCGGGCGTCGCATCCTCGTCGTCCCAGAGAGAATCCTCGCCCCACCCCTCGCCGCGGTCCGATCGGTCGACGTCGCCCTCGGCGAGGGATGCGGGCATCGGCTCGGTCGCCGGCCGGCCGCGTTCCCGCCTGATCGGTGCCGCCGTGCGTGCCGACTCCAGCTCCTGCAGTCGGTGCATCGCGGCGGGATCCGACGCGATGTCGGCACGGGGCCCGTAGGCGCGAGCGCGCAGCTCGCGCAGTTCATCGTCGAAAGTGGCGTCCATCCCCCGCATCGTCTCACGTCACGGCGGCGCATGCCCGAGACCCGCGCCTGCGCGTCACGCCCCGCCCGAGAGCACCCGCGCGTTCACCGTCCGCTGCCAGTCGCGCAGCGTCCACATCGGATGATGTGGCGCGGCGTTCGAGCACAGCACGACTCCCCAGACCCCGGCGCGGAGCGCAGCATCGACCCCGCACTCGGCGAACTCGAGCCCGTACTCGCTCTCTTCGTACCAGGCGTTCAGGGGCGTGTAGCCCAGCCAGCCCTCGCCGATCACGGCGGGCACCTGTCGCCAGTGCGCCCACGCTGCGACCGCCGCGACCCGCGATTCGATCTCGCGACGCATCATCAGCCGATAGGGGGCGGCATGCTCGTCGAGCCAGGCATCCCACAGCCCCGGATCCACCCAGTCGTAGCCGTAGATCATCTGGTCGGTGACGACCGTGGCCCGCAGCTTCCACTCGGCGGGCCGACCGTACTCGGCAGGGGTGGGAGCACCGACGACGAGCAGCGACCGCAGCATCGCATTCGGGAAGCCCTCCGACTGCTCGGAGCGGATGTCGATGAGCTGCTGCAGCGCGTCGAGCACGCCGTAGCTGTAGACGTGGAACTGCGCCGCTCCGAGAGCATCCGACACCTGGTGCATCGCCAGGTGCGGCGGCTTTCCGTAGCTCGCGGTGATGAGCAGATCAGGATGCTGCTGTCGCAGCCCCGCGAGTGCCCGCTCGCCCGACCCGGTCAGCGCCGGGAGGATCGAGAAGTCCACCTCGTTGTGCAGCTCGACGAGCGCGATCTGCGAGCGGAGTCCGAGGTCGGTGACCCAGTCGATGAGACGGCCCCATGCCCCCGCCAGGTGGTCGTACCGCTCAGCGAGCGGCACCGCGTCGATCGCGTCGAACCATGCGGACGATCGCGCGAAGCTCGGCGACTGCTGGTACTCCCAGCTCGCGAAGATCACGACGAGCCCGTGCCGCTTCGCCGCCTCCAACAGCTGACGCAGGCGATCGAGCAGGTCGATCCGATAGCCCCCCGGCACGTCGTACCAGCGGGTGCCGCGGCCGTAGTACCCACCGTCGGGAGCTGCACCGAGTCCCTCGATCTCGAGGTCGCGCGAGAGGTCCGACAGCTCGGGGTGGCCGAACAGCAGCAGCGGGGCGGCGCAGATGCGGATGCAGTTGTAGCCGAGATCCGCGGCGTCGGCGCAGGCCCCGTCGAGATCCGCATACGGCTCGCCCTCCCCCGCCCGCGAGTACCAGGAGAAGTCCCACAGCGTGATCGACAGCCGCGAAGGCAGATGCGCGGGCACGCCGGCCGGCACCGGGCGCCCTGCATCCGAGTCGTGCCCGGTGCCCAGATAGCGCTCGGTCATCAGAGCGCCTCGCGGGTGAACAGCAGCAGCTCGGGCAGGCCCGTCGCGAAATAGTCGGTCTCGCCCGACTCGTGGCGCGCCACGGGCGGCGTGAACGGGGTGCGGGCCTCGCCGAGGTTCGCCGGCGGGTCGGCGATCGGCAGTCCGAGAGCCGACAGGGTCGCGTCCCACGCGGCGAGCGCCTCGCCCTCGCCGCCCTCCCACGGCCGGAACTCGCGCCCGGTGAGGATCCCGTAGGCCCGTGTGGCCTCGCCGACGGCCAGCAGAAGCCGCACATAGGCAATCGCGAAGTCGTCGCGCGTCAGCACGAGCGGCTCGAGCGGCCGCAGTCGCTCGTATCGCGTGGCGTCGTCGTGCCCCAGTCGCGCGGCCAGCTGGTCCTGCTCGTATCGCAGACGGGCATCACCGGGCGCTGCGTCGACCGCCTGCTCGTACAGGGCCCAGGCGCGGTCGTCGTCATGCGTGACCGAGTAGGCGGCGAGCGCCGCATCGCGCAGCAGCACAGGGTGCCGCAGGCCGAGGTCGATCGCCGCATCCCACTCGGCCGCGGCCTCGGCCCGCCGACCCGACGCATAGAGCAGGGTTCCGCGCAGCATCCGCGCGGTGGCGTCGTCGGGTTCGGCGGCGATCGCCCGGTCGAGGGCGTCGAGCGCGTCGAGTCCTGACGGGAAGGCCCAGGTGAGGTCCGCCTCGCGCGCCCGCTGCCGGTGTGCGGCGGCCTCGGCCGGCCGTCCCTCCGCATCGAGGATTCCCGCCGCGAGATAGTGGGCGACCGGGCCGAGGTTTCCGCTCGGGCTCACCGCAGCCGACTGCACCCGGTCGAGCAGCAGCAGGGCGGACGCCGCGTCACCGGCGTCGCGCACCTCGAGCGCCACGTCGAGCAGGATCCCGGGGTCCTGGATGTCGTGTCCGGCCAGGAACCGGAGGGTGGCTGCGAGGGGGTCTGCGGCGAGCGCACGGTCGAGCACCCGCTGCGCCTCCGCGTCTCGTCCGGAGCGGCGGAGGAGGATCGCCCGCAGCGCGATGCGCCGCGGATCGTGCGCGGCGACCTCGTCGAGCTCGTCGAGCACGCGCATCGCGGCGCGATCCTGGCCCTGGTGCGCGAGCGACTGGGCGAGCGCGAACCCGGCGGGCGCGGCCCACGCGCCATCCCAGCCTGCCTTGCCGAAGGCCCGCTGCGCCTCGACCACGTGGCCGAGGCGGGACTGCACGAGACCGAGCAGATAGAACGCCTCGGCGTCGACCGGGTTCGCGTTGCGTCGGGTCAGGCGGGTGACGGCCGTGCGCACATGCGCGAGGGCCTCCTCGTAGCACCCCTGTCGGTACAGCCGGTCGGCCACCGCCAGGTTGGTGCGGGCATCGCCGGGATCCCGTTCGAGCGCGGCGCGCCAGTAGGGCATCGGCGACCGGGTCGGATGCCGGTACTGGCTGAGGTGCAGACCGGTGAGATACAGCTCTTCGACCGACTCGGTGGCCTCGGGCGACGGCGGCTCCTCGGCGACCCAGGGCTCATCGGAATCGACCACCGTCGGCGCCCACCGCACCAGCACGCGCCCGTCGGCGTCGAGCACCCGCACCTCGAGGTCGTCGTCGTGGCCGCGCCCGCGCGTGCGCACGACTGCGGGCACGCCGGGATCCAGGTCGACGGCGTGGGTCTCGACCGGCTCGCCCGCAGACTCGACCAGCACCCGCGCACCGGGACGGCGGGCGGTCGCCGCCACCGAGACGACCAGGTCGTCGCCGTCGCGGTCGATGTGCACCGCGGCATCCGGTGTCGCCTGGTGCACGACTCCGATCGCGGGCACCGGATACCAGTACTGCGTGAAGGTCTTCGTCTCGCCCGGCAGCAGCCACGAGAAGTCCGGCTGATTGTCGGTGTAGACGCCCGCCATCAGCTCGACGTAGGGGCCGTCGGCGTCGGTCAGCTGCGCATCCCACGCGTGGCCGAAGGCCGCATCGCCCCAGGTCCACATCTTCTTGCCCGGCGACACCCGACGCTCGGCCCAGTGCACGAACCCGGCCCCTGCGGCGTGGTCGTAGCCGCCGAAGAAGTCCTGCTGCGAGTCGACGATCATGTACGACGTCGGCACGGGGATGTTGCGGTACCAGTCGATCCGATCGGCGCCGGGGGCCTCCGCCGCGCGAGCCGGGTAGTCGACGCCGTAGTACGGGCGATCCGCCGCCGGGAACGAGGTGAGCGCGCGGCGGGCGTGGTCGGCCACGTGGCGCACGTCTTCGGGGAAGAACGCCTGGTAGTCGTCATGCACCCGGGCCGCGACATTCGCCCACCAGAGGAAGCTCTGGCGGTCCTTCGTGCGGTTGTGCAGCCGCACCGCGAGCTCGACCACCGAGCTGCCCGGCCGCAGGCGCACGCCGTGCTGCGCCGACATGCGGGCGAACGGATCATGGTCATGGCACCAGAGGGTGACCGTGCCGTCGTCGTCGGTCTCGATGCTCGTCTCGACCGGCAGGTAGGTCGCGGGCCTGTGGTGCTGCGGCCAGTTGAACTCGACCCCACCGCTGATCCACGGACCCGCGAGCCCCACGAGAGCGGGCTTGATCACGGTGTTGCGATAGAAGAAGTCGTAGCCGGTGACCTTGTCGTACCCGACGTGGATGCGCCCGCCGAGCTCGGGCAGCACGACGAGGCGCACGTACTCGTTCTCGAGGTGAACGGCGTCCCATTCGCGCGGAGCCGGCTGGTGGTCGACGCTCTCGATGAAGGGGATCGGATACACCGATCCGCTCGACCCCTGGTAGACGCGGTGATCGAGGAACATCGGATACGGGCTCGGCGCCCCGGTCTCGTAGGTCGCGATCGTGAGCGGTTCGCGCCAGGCCACGGGCCGACCGGCCTCGAGGGTCGGCCTGAGCCCCTGCGGCACCTCGGGAAGCTCGATCGTCATGGTTCTCCTCCGACTCGGCGGCCCCCGTCGGCCGCTCTTCGAGGCTACGAGCACCGCGGCACCCTCGGTATGGTGAGAACGAGGGATGACATGGACGAAACGACGCAACGCACCGCCGCGCCCCGTGCTGAGGGCTTCACCGATCAGCGACTCTGCGTGGTGCCGCGCCCCCAGGTCGAGCACGCGCTCGCCGCGCCCGTCACGCGGCGCCTCACCGTCACCGATGCGGGCCTGTTCCCCCACGCCGAGGGCCATCTTCGCCAGCGCCCGCACGGGGCATCCGAGACGATCGTGCTGGTCTGCGTGGGCGGCGCGGGGGTGGTGACGTTCGGCGGCGACGAGTATGCACTCGGCCCCGGCGCGAGCATCGCGATCCCTGCCGGCACCCCGCACGAGTACCGCGCCTCTGACCTCGCCCCATGGACGATCTGGTGGCTGCACGTGCGAGGAACGGATGCGGCCGAGCTGACGACGCCCGCGGGCGCCTCTCGGCTGGTGCGGCTGCGCGCGGTCGATCGCGTGGTGGCGCTGTTCGACGAGCTCGTCACACTGCTCGAGCGTCGCATCTCGCCCGCGCACCTGCTGGCGGCATCCGGCATCGCCTGGAATCTGCTCACGCGCATCACGGTCGACAGCACGCTGCCCGCCCAGGGCTCACCGCTCGAGCGGGCGATGCGCTACCTCGAGACGCGCATCGACGGCAGCATCCAGGTCGCAGATCTCGCCGCCCTCGTCGGACTGTCGCCCTCGCACCTGAGCGCGCTGTTCCGTCAGACGACCGGCAGCGGGCCGGCGGCCTTCCACACCTCGCTCAAGATGGGCAGGGCGCGGGCGCTGCTCGACACGACCGGCCTGTCGGTCGCCGAGATCGCCGCAGCGGTGGGCTACGCCGATCCGCTGTACTTCTCGCGGCAGTTCCGCCGTGTTCACGACGTGAGCCCCACGATCTACCGCGCCCAGCACAAGGGCTGAGCGCCCGCGTCACGGCGTCGTTCGCACCCGCGCGTATCGGCGCACGAGCAAGGCCGCCTCCTCCACCCGCAGCACCGGATCGCCGGCCGCCGGCCTGACGCGGGGGTCGACGTGCACGGGAGACGCGGGATCCCACGCGAAAGCCTCGAGACGGATCGGATGCTCGGCGAGCAGGTCGCGATACCCGCTGAGATCGACCTCGAGAGCACGTCCCGACCAGAACTGATCGGCGATCAGACGGTCGCCGATGTGCAGACGCATGACGTCGCCGACCCAGTCGAGCCGCAGCACCACCTGGTCGGCATCGACGCCGATCCCGCTCGGAACGAGCATCTCGACCACCGAGGCCTCGGCGAAGTCGGCCTCCGTCGGGGCGGCGAAGCGCGACGCCGACCCTCCGACCCTCGGGGCGAACACGGGCGCTGCCGGGAAGACCGGCGGCGCCAGATCGTGACGAGCATCTGCCGCCTCGACCACCGCGCGTCGGAACTCGACGCCGGATCGGTCGGCGCGCTCGGTCAGAACGAGCGCCTCGGCGTCGGCGGCCTGCCTCTCGGCGACGAAGTCGGTGTCGTCGAACCAGCCGCCGTGCGGCCAGATCACCACGCTGTCGATGCCGTTCACGGGTCCGCGCCAGATGGCATCCGCCGTGGCGCTGTCGAGAATCACGAGGGTCGTGCGCCCCACCTGCACGCGGCAGTCGGCACCGGGAGCCGAATCGGGGCGGATCACGAGTCGCCCGTCATCGTTCACCGTCGTGCTCGCTCCCCGCACGACGCGCGGTGCGACGTCATCGATCTGGATCTCGACCTCGATGCCGTCGCTCGCTGCCAGGACCACCACCTCGTGGTCGCCGATGCGGATCTCGGTGATCGGCTGCGCCGTCGCGCTCACGGCCGACAGGTCGCCGAGCGGCTGGCGGAGCGGCCAGAAGAAGGACGATCCGGAAGGCACGGTGATCGGGTCGCTCGGGACGCGCACCGCCGCATCGCGTCCGCCGATCTCGAACGTCACGGCCTCGACCGCATCGAGCGGCGAGAGTGCGGGCTGGTGCGTGTTGACGAACAGGAATCCTCGGTCGCCGTCGCCACGCACCGACCAGCGCAGGCCGCCCGGATCCGACGGCCCGATCCGCGCCGGGCAGGTCGCGAGCCGATCGCCGAACGCCGAGAGGAAGAGGTGCTGGCGTCGCAGCTGGTGAAAGTGCGGGCGCTGCGTGCCCGCGGCGCCGATCGGCGCGAAGAAGTCGTAGTCGCGCACGGGGACGTCATTCGGATACCCGGTCGCCTGCGACTCCTGCGTCGTCGAGAGCGCACCCTCGAAGTGGAGTCCGCCGTGGAACATGTAATAGCCCTGCCAGGCCGATCCGCTGCCGAGCTTGGTCAGCGCGAGCGCGGCGACATCCTGCGCGTCGACGAGCGGCCGCCGGTGATAGGCGGTCGCCATGCCGCTGCCCAGCTCGCAGGTCGCATACGGCCAGGGGTCGCTCGTGCCGCGGTCGCCGGCCGCATCGACGTCGGCGGGCGTGACGCGCAGGTCGGCGCCGACCGAGAGGTCGTCTCGCACGTCGCTGAACGTGAAGTGCTGTCGCCCGAACTCCGGCCACCCGGTGTCGGACTCCTCCCAGAACCCGTCGGCGTACCCCGCATAGACGGGCAGGAACCTCCCCGGCGGCAGGTGAGCACCACCCCACCCGGTGGCTGTGAAGAGGCTGGCGCCGAGGCCGACCGACTCGGCGATCGTGCGCAGCGTCGACAGGTGCTGGGGCTGGTCGTACAGCTCGTTCTCGATCTGGATGCCGATGATCGGCGCATCCGGATCCTCGGCACGATGCACGAGATCTGCCACCTGCCCGGCGATCGCGGCGTACCAGCGACTCGCCACCTCGAGATAGGCGGGGTCGTCGGTGCGATGGGCGATGTCGCGAGCCTGCAGCCAGTCGGGAAGACCGCCGTTGCGCGTCTCGCCGTGCGCCCAGGGACCGATCCGCAGCACGACATCGAGGCCGACCCGATCGGCGATCTGCACGAACTCCCGCAGGTCGCGGTCGCCGTCCCAGCGGAACTCTCCCTCGACCTCTTCGTGCGCCAGCCAGAAGACGTACGTGGCGAGCACGTCGATGCCGCCCGCCCGCATCTTGCGCAGCTCGCGCTCCCACACCTCGCCACGATCGCGCACGAAGTGGTACTCCCCCATCACCGGGATCCACGGCCTGCCGTCTCGGCTCAGATACCGGTCGGTCACCTCGATGCGGCGAGAGACGTCGGCACCGTCGCCGAGGTCGAGGGCCGCGGGCACCGGTGCGGTCGGTCGCGGAAGATCGACGCGATATCGCGCCTCGGTCGAAGTCGTCGTCGTCGAGGAAGTCATCACTCGACCGTACGCATGCTCGCGGAGCGAGCGACAGGGGCGAAGCGACGGGATGGCTGGAGAGAACGACGGATGCCGTCAGCATCCGCTCCCGCACACAGCGACGGGCGGGTGGAGCGTGACACCGCTCCACCCGCCCGTCGGGGGTCTTACTTCTTGAACGCGTCCTTGACGTTCTCGCCGGCCTTCTTGGCGTCGGCCTTGACCTGGTCGGCCTTGCCTTCGGCAGCGAGCTTGTCGTTGTCGGTCGCGTTGCCGATCGCTTCCTTCGCCTTGCCGGCGATGTCCTGAGCGGCGTTCTTGATCTTGTCATCGAGTCCCATGAGGAGCTCCTTTCGTGAGGGGTGATCGTGACGACGGGAGGATTCCCGGCGTCTTATCGTCGTTGCACTACGCGACCGACGATAAGTTCGTGCGGCTCGGTGAGCCGTGAGTCAGCGGCGCACCTTGTCGAGCGCCTTCTCGGCGGCCTTCGCCGCCTTCTTCGCGGCCTTGGCGCGTTCCTTCTTCGCCTTCGGGTCGTTCCACATGCGCACCAGCTGGTGCCGCACCGTCTCGCCCTTGTTGACCTGCACGGTGGCTGCCCGGCTGCCCACGACGTAGGCGACGAAGGCCACGGCGCCGATGAGGAGGATCTTGTTTCGCATGATGCTGATTCCTGCTTCCTGGAGGTGAGAGGTGCGGCGTCGCGCGGTCAGGACAGTCGACGCTGATCGTGGGCGAGTCGCGCCCGCAGACCGGTGTGGATCGAGACGAAGGTCGCGGTCTCGCGGCCGGTGAGGGTGGCGAGGTTGGCGAGCAGACGGTCGATGTGGTCGATCAGCTCGCGCGGGTCGGTGTTCTGCCGGGGCGTGAGGGCCACGTGCAGCACAGGTTCGCGGCGGATGTCGTTGGCGGTGACCTGAGCCGACAGGATCTCATCGCGACCCGCGAGCGAGTTCTTGACCGCATCCGACACGAACGATTCGGTGACGGTGACGCGGCCGAGCGGGTTCTGCGCTCCCGACGAGCGGATCGCCGTCTTCGAACGGCGGCCCGCGACGCTGGTGAGGGCGACGATCAGCAGCACGATCACGACGAGGATCCCGGCGACGGCGCCGACGCCGACCCACGAGAGGCTGCCGCCCGCGATCGCCGTCGCGGCGATCGCCTGGTCGAGCCACGAGCGGGCATCCGTGCCGGCCGACGTCCAGATGTCGGTGGCGGTCGGCCAGCTCATGATCGCGATGCCGAGGGCACCGAGCCCCAGGAAGAGCACGCCGATGATGAGCAGCAGGGTGCGGTTCAACGCACGGTTCGTGTCGTTCACAGCTCGTCTTCCTTCTCGCTGGGGCGCTCGATGCGCACGCGGGTGCGCACGTTCCGCGTCAGTCGGTAGGTCTGCAGTTCGGCCTCGGCGGCCGCCTGCACCTCGTTCTTGTCGAGCGGGACGCCGGCACCCGGCCGCACCGAGACGTCGACGCTGCGATGGCCGACCCCGACGGTGATGTCCTCGCGGGCGAGACCCGTCTCGTCCGAGAGGTGCTGGGCGAGGGCACTGGCGATCACGCCGTTGTCGACGACGACGGCGCGGTCACCCGCGTCGAGCGTGTGCCTCGACAGGCGACCGGGAGTGACGGCCAGCCAGATCAGGATGACGCCGATCAGGGCGAGCACCACGCTGCCGGCGATCACGAGACCGGCCGGCTGCGCCGTGGGCAGTCCCACCAGCCATCCGCCGGCCGCCGCGGGGCCGAGCAGGAGTGCGGGCTGGGCTGCGAGGCTCAGCACGATCTCGAGCCCGATGTACGCGAGGGCGAGGATGAGGAGGATGACCGCGACGAACATCGCGACGGTGCGCGGTGAATGCGTCTCGCGCCTTATGACGCGACGAAGGACGGGGGTGCTCATCGCACTCGTCTCCTCTCGGGGATGGTGGCACCGGTGATGGTGAGGGTGATGCGGGTGACGTCTCGGCCGAGGATGCCGCTGAGGCTCTCCTGCAGCTGCTCCTGCAGCTGGCGGGCCCGGTCGAGGACGGGGACGCTCTGGGCGATCGCAACCGAGTCGTCGAGATCGGGAACGGGAAGCGGAGTCGCGATGCGTACCGCGATCCCGCCGGAGTGCTCGACGACGTCGACCTTCACGTCACCGCGCGGCACGCCGATCAGGGTTGCGGACGCCTTCTCGGTGACCGTGCGGTAGACGCGGTCCTTCACGTCGATGCGCCCCGGGACGGTGGCCTCTGCGGTGGCGGCCCGCGCGGGGCCGCCACCTGCGGCGATGTGCTGGTCGACGCGCATCAGGAGGTGCGCCGCCCTGTGAAGGCGTCAGCGAGACCGCGGACGTCGAGCTTTCCCGAGGCGATCCGGCCGATCAGGGCGCCGATGCCTGCGAACAGGGCCATGAGGAGGAATCCCCAGAACCCGAACAGGAGGGCGGCCAGGGCCAGAAGTGCGCCGATCAGGGCGCCGGTGGCGGTGGGGGTCATGAGACTCGCGACTCCTCGTTCTCCTGGTTGTCGTCACCGGGCACGTGCACGTCGTTGACCTCGACGTTGACCTCGACGACCTCGAGACCCACGAGGCGGGTGATCGCTCCGGCCACGGCGGCGCGCACGTTGCTCGCGACCTCCTGGATGGGGGCCGGGTACTCGACGACGATCGTCAGGTCGGCAGCGGCCTGCGTCTCGCCGACCTCGACCTTGACGCCCTGCGAGAGGTCGGTGGCGTTGATGACGTCGCGGATGGCGCCGAAGGCGCGCGCTCCACCGCCGCCGAGTGCGTAGACGCCGGCGACCTCACGGGCGGCGATGCCTGCGACCTTGGCGACGACACCGTCAGCGATGACCGTCTTGCCCGCGGCCGAGGTGTCGGCGGGGATCCGCGACGCCGAGAAGCCCGACGTGCGGTCGACGCGCGAGCCCGACGCGGCAGGCTTCGGTGCGGCGGAAGTCTGGGCCAGCTCCTTCTCGGCGGGGCTGGTGGGGGTGTTCTGATCCTGAGTTGCCATGACCATTCCTTCGTCTCACGGTGTGCCGACCGGGCCGCGATGGCCTCGGCGGGAGCGTGTGTGGGTCGCTCACAGATAGGACGAGGGTCGAGCGCGATTCGTCACAGATTCGTCGGAGAATCTTTCGCCGCACATGCGAGACGGCAGAAAAGAGGCGGGCGATGACCGCGCAGCCACTGGCCGACCCGGTCGACTGCCGCGAGGATGGTCTGATGAACCGCGACTCCGCCACCGCCCTTCTCGTCATCGACGCCCAGGAGTCGTTCCGCCAGCGGCCCGACGAATGGGCGGCGACCGCCAACCCGGCCGTGATCGAGAACATCGCCCGACTCGTCGACCACGCACGCCGTGTCGGCGACCCTGTCGTGTGGGTCACCCACGCGGAGGCGGCCTCGGGCGGCGTGTTCGACCCCGAGCTCGGGTTCGTCAGAGTCTTCGACGAGCTCGACCCGCGCGCCGACGAGGTCGCGGTCACGAAGTCCACAGCCAACGCCTTCACCTCGACCGATCTCGAGCAGCGGCTGCAGCGCCTCGGCGTCTACCGCGTCGTCGTGTGCGGCATCCGCACCGAGCAGTGCTGCGAGACGACGGCCCGGATGGCGAGCGACCTCGGGTTCGAGGTGGACTTCGTGACGGATGCGACCACGACCTCGCCGATCGCGGCGAGCGGCGGACTCGCCGCACTGTCGGGCGACGACATCATGAGGCGCACCGAGAGCATCCTCGCGGCGCGCGAGTTCGCGACGGTGGTCCGCACGGCCGACCGGGTGGGAGTCTCCGCCTAGGTTGGAGGGCATGCCCTCCTCGCTCGCGCTCCCCGATCTCACCGGCCGCACGGTCCTCGTCACCGGAGCAAATGCGGGCATCGGCTACTGGTGCGCCGAGATCCTCGCCCAGCACGGCGCCCGGGTCCTGCTCGGATGCCGGTCGGCAGGGCGGGCCGAGACCGCGGCGTCGTCGATCCGCGCGCAGGTGCCCGGCGCCGACATAGGCATCGTTCCCGTCGATCTCGGGTCGCTCGTGAGCATCGCGTCGGCCGCCGCATCGGTCGAGGAGCGCCTCGACGCCGTGATCTGCAACGCCGGGGTGAAGGCTGCGGATCGCAGCGCCCGCACCGCCGACGGTCTCGATCTGATGGCCGGCACGAACTTCCTGGGTCACTTCGCCCTCCTCGCGCAGCTCGGTGACGCCCTCGCCGACGATGCGCGGGTCGTCGCCGTGGGGTCGCTGGCTCATCGCTTCGCCGAGATCGACCCGGCCACGCTCTCGCAGCCGTGGAGCGGGCCGTCCCTGCGGCAGTACGGCAGGTCGAAGGCCGCGCTGATGGCCTTCGCGTTCGAGCTGAACCGCCGGTGGCGCGGAACGGCGCGGGCAGCACTGTGCGCGCATCCCGGCTATGCGGTCGATCCCCTCACCCCGTACCGCGACGGTCTCGCCGAGGTCTCCTCCACGATGCGCGCTCTCGCGTCGCTCAGCCGCCCGTTCGTGCAGGGCAAGGATGCCGGCGCCGCACCGATCGTGCACGCGGCGGTCGCCGCCGATGCCACGGGTGGCGATTACTGGGGGCCGGGCGGGCTGCTCGAGTTCCGGGGCGCGCCCGCGCGCGTCACCGCGAGCGCGCAGGTGCGGTCGGTCGATGTGGGTGTGGAACTGTGGGCCGTCGCCGAGGAGCTGACAGGCGTGCGCTTCGCGACCTGACGGACGTCGGTCTCGTGCGGTTCAGTCCGCCTCGAGCACGTAGGCGCCCGAGGCGTCGGTGAACATCCCGGTCTGCCCCGGCTTCGCCTCGCGCACGAATCCGGCGACCCACGGGAAGCGCGCCACGAACGAGTCGACCGACCACACCTCGTGGTTCGCGGAGTCGTTCATGTACGCCTCGGACTCGAGCCCGGTGACGGACTGCAGGTCGCGCCCGGTGAACGTGATCCAGCGCGGCGGATGCTCGGCGTGCAGCTTCGAGAGGAAGACGGGCGCGTTGCCGGCCAGTCCCGGAGCCGAGACGGTGTCGTCTCTCGTGACATCGAGCAGGGCATCCACCGATCCGGCGGCCGCGACGAGCGCATCCCACCCCTGGGCGGACGCGAACGCCGCCTCGGCATCCGTGAGCAGGCGGAGGGTGCGCACGTGGCCGAGCAGCGCGCCGTCGGCCGTGCGCACCTCGTCGAACGATGCCCCCCACCGCGACGGCGACGTCATGATCGCCGAGATCCGCGTGCCGGTGAGGAACGGCTCGCTGTTGCGCCAGGGCGCTCCGACCGGCGGCACTCGCCTGTTCGCGGCCATGTCGTCGCAGACGATGCCGAGCGCGACGCGGGCAGCCCCCTGCTGGCCGTCGATCACCTCGACGGCGAGTTCGACGCGTTCACCCGAGTCGGTCGGCATCAGCGACGCCCCCGACGTCATGATCGTGATGGGGCCGCCCGCCGGGCTCTTCTCGACCACCCGGATCGCCCCGCCGATGCGGTCTTCCCACGCGATGGGGTCGGCGCCGAGCGAATCGAAGACGTGTCGAGGGAATTCCATGCCGTCAGTCATCGCCCCAGTCTCACAGGAGCGCACCGGTCGCGGCCAGTCCGGGTGCGAGACCGGGCCGCGTCAGGCGGCAGCATCCTCCCGGGCCGGAATCTCCTCGAGCGCCCGATATACCGGAAGGCCACGCTCGAGGGCGATCTTCACGTCCATGTCGGCGCCCGCCGAATCCCCGGGCAGGCGCAGCACGGCATCGCAGTGCTGCAGCAGCCGGTGGGCGGTCTCGTACATGACGTCGCCCTCGGCGGCATCCGTCTCATCCATGCCTCGGAGGATCGGCAGCGCGACCCACTCGCCGATCATCGGCACGTGGCCGAGGCGATGGATGGGGGCCGCGGCTCGTTCGAGGATCTCGAGGTTGCGGGCGATCAGAGCGGGGTCGCCGCCGGTCCCCGAGCGATAGGGGCCAGCGATCAGGATCAGGAGTGGAGTTGTCATGGAGAAGACTGTAACGTTAACCGTGCAAGAACATGCAACTTCGTGAGACAACATGAATGGATGAGCTCGGATGCTGGGCGCACAGCGCAAAGACCATCTGCGGGAGATCCTCCGCAGAGACGGCCGGGTGGTGGCGAAGGACGTCGCCCTCGATCTCGAGGTGTCGGAGGACTCGATCCGTCGCGACCTGCGCGAGCTCGCCGAGGCGGGCGAGCTGGTGCGCGTCTACGGAGGCGCCCTGCCGATCCCGGCTGCCGACCGGCCCGTCGACCAGCGGTCGTCCCTCGCCACGGCGAGCAAGGAGCGAGTGGCTTCGCGCGCCGTGTCACTGATCGAGCCGGGGTCGACGATCGTGCTCGATGCCGGCACCACCACTCTCGCGATGGCGCGCATGCTGCCCCATGGCGCAGACCTCACCGTCATCACCCCGAGTCCCGCCGTGGCCCTCGCCACAGCCGAGCACTCGGCGGCGCGCATCGTGATGATCGGCGGCGAGCTGGCACGCTTCTCGATGGTCGCGAGCGGACCCTTGGCCATCGAAGCCGTGCAGCACCTCGCGGCCGACCTCTTCTTCCTCGGCGTCACCGGCGTCGACCCGGTGCGCGGGCTCACCACCGGCAACCTCGACGACGCGGTCACCAAGCGGGCGATCGCCGCCCGATGCACCAAGACCTTCGCACTCGGCAGCGAAGAGAAGATCGGAGCGACCTCGCGTTTCCCGGTTCTCGGCCTCGACGCCGTCGCCGGCGTGATCGTCGATCCTCTCGATGAGAACCTCGCCATCGCCGAGCTCGCGGAGCGCGTCGCCGTGCTCCGCTGAGCCCGTCTCCCGCCGCGGGCGCCCCGGCTCCCGCCTCGGGCGCCCCGTCTCCCGCCTCGGGCGCCCCGTCTCTCGCCGCGGGCACAACTTCGGACGGATGCCGCCAACGCGCCGTCGAAGGCACGGCCGACCCGGCGTGTCGCCGCCAGCCTCCGAAGCCGTGCCCGGGCAGGCCTCGGATGTGCCCGGGCAGGCCACGAATCTGCCCGGATACAGGCGAGGTCAGGTGATCGTCGCCGCGACGATCGTCGGAGTCATGATGGCCACCATCGCGGCGGCGATCGCATCGTTCACGGCCTTGGCGACGGCATCCCCGGTCGGAGACCCCGCGGTGAGCTGCTCGATCCTCTTCTTGAGGTCGCGTGCCGAGGCGTCCCCGCACTCCGCCCGAAGGATCGCGTGCGCGGCGTTGAGGTTCTGCAGGATCGACAGCAGCGCCAGGTCGGCCTGCGTCGGGGCGCCGGTGCCTGCGAGCACCGCGGCGAGCCGCGAACGCAGCACCTGCTCGGGGGCGGGGTCGGACTCGGGAGTGCGCGCCGATCCCCATCCGAAGAATCCGCGCTCCCCGCGCACGAGCACGCCCTGCACGACGAGCGACTCGACGACGATCTCGAGCGGATCGAGCTTGGGCCGCACCACCAGCGACTGCAGGCGCTTGCCCCGCATCGGCACGAGACGCTGCAGGGTGGTGTCGAGGATCGGATTGCCCGTCGGCTCGTTCGACACGATGTCGACGACCGGATTCTTCTCATCCGACACCGAGATGCGACCGTGCAGGGCGAGGTCGACGAGCACGGCCGCGACCTCGCCATAGAGGCGGTTCACGCTCACCGCGCTCTCGACGCGGCCGTCGGGCCGAAGCAGCAGCATGTGGAGTTCTTCGACGATCAGCATGCATCCACGCTATGACGCCGTCGTTCGCTGCGGCATCCCCCGAACGGATGACTTCGGATGCTGCCTCCCAGCGTTCCCGTCGCAGTTCGTGCCACCCGGATGCCGCCTCCCAGCGTTCCCGTCGCAGTTCGTGCCGCCCGGACGCCTGACGCGCGGCACGAACTGCGACCCGAACCGAAAGCGCCCCGCACGAACTGCGACCGGAACAGAAAGCGACCCGCGCACCGCCGCGCAGGCACCTGTGAAAGACCTGAGCGCCCGTGTCGGGTGTCTGTCAACCCCGTCGTCTCAGGCCCGGCTTGTCCGTACGGTGCGACGATGACCTCTGACACTGCGAACGCGCAGGCCGCGCCGACTCGGCTGCGTCGTGCCATCACCGGCCCGCTGCTCTTCGCCTTCATCCTCGGCGATGTGCTCGGCGCCGGCATATACGCCCTCATGGGGGTGCTGTCCGAGAAGGTCGGCGGGATGCTGTGGGCACCGCTGCTTCTCGCATTGCTGCTCGCGCTGCTCACCGCGGGCTCGTACGCCGAGCTGGTCACCAAGTACCCGCGCGCGGGCGGGGCGTCGGTCTTCGCAGAGCGCGCGTTCCACAGCCCTGTCGTGTCGTTCCTCGTCGGCTTCAGCATGCTCGCGGCCGGCGTCACGAGCGCCGCCGGACTCGCGATCGCCTTCGCGGGCGACTATCTCGGCACCTTCTTCGACCTTCCGACGATCCCCGTCGCGATCCTGTTCCTCGCGATCGTCGCGGCCCTGAACGCCCGCGGCATCCGCGAGTCGCTCGGCGCGAACCTCGTCATGACGGCGATCGAGCTGAGCGGTCTCGTCATCGTCATCGTGGTGGTGGGGATGTTCGTCGCCGGCGGCGGTGGCGACGCGTCGCGCCTGACGCAGACGCCCGAGGGAACGCCAGCGGCCATGGCGGTGCTCGCGGGCGCGGTGATCGCCTATTACTCGTTCGTCGGATTCGAGACCTCGGCCAACATGATCGAAGAGGTCAAAGACCCTCGCCGCACCTACCCTCGGGCCCTGTTCGGCGCACTGTTCACCGCCGGCGCCGTCTACGTGCTCGTCGGCGTCGCGAGCTCGATCGCCCTTCCCGCCTCCGAGCTGCAGGAGTCGAGCGGTCCGCTGCTGTCGGTGGTCGAGGCGGCGGGCGCGAGCATCCCCTCGTGGCTCTTCAGCCTGATCGCCCTCGTCGCCGTCGCGAACGGCGCCCTGCTGACCATGATCATGGTCAGCCGTCTCACCTACGGCATGGCCGAGCAGAACCTGCTGCCTTCGGTTCTCGGCCGCGTGCTGCCCCACCGCAAGACCCCGTGGGTCGCGATCCTCACCACCACCCTCGTCGCGATGGGCCTCACTCTGGTGGGCGATCTGGCGACGCTGGCCGAGACCGTGGTGCTGCTGCTGCTCGTCGTCTTCCTCAGCGTCAACGTCTCGGTGCTGGTGCTGCGCCGAGACCGCGTCGAGCACGACCACTTCCGCATCTGGACTGTCATCCCGGTGCTCGGCATCGCGTCGTGCATCCTGCTGCTCACGCAGCAGCGCCCCGCCGTCTGGCTCTTCGGGGCGATCCTGCTCGCCGTCGGCGGCGTGCTCTACCTGCTCGCCCGCTGGAGCCGCAGACGCACTGACGACCGGCACGACTCGACATCCGCATCCGCATCCGCATCCGCATCCGCATCCGACGACACCCCCGAGGAGAACCATGAGCACGCCTGACGACACCAATCACGTCGACGAGATGTCGAGCGCAGAGAAGCGTCACGACCAGCTGACGGCGGCACCGGATGCCACCGAGGCCGACGCCGCACCGCGCATCGAGGTCTCTGAGCACGACGGCAACACGCGCATCGACATCGTGCCGGATGCTGCGGTGCGCCCCGGCCCCGGGCCCGGCGTCGAGACCGACGACGAACCGAGCGCGGAGTAGGCCCGCAACGGGTGGCTAGAGCCACCCCTTGCGCTTGAACACCCAGTACAGGCCGAAGCCCATGGCGAGCATGAGTCCGAGAGCCATCGGGTATCCGAGCGCCCAGTGCAGCTCGGGCATGTGGTCGAAGTTCATGCCGTAGACCGTGCCGACCAGCGTCGGCGCGAACAGGATCGCAGCCCATCCCGAGATCTTCTTCACCTCGTCGTTCTGGCGGATGCTGAGCTCGGTCATCCGCCGCATCTCCTCGTTCTGCCGCCGCGCCACGATCGTCGATTCCACGGTCAGCGCATTGTCGAGCACCGTGCGGAAGGTGTTGGCCCGCTCCGAGACGCGCAGCGTGTGGTCGAGCACGTCGCGCAGGTATCGCTGCAGCTCCTCATCGACCTCGTACTTGGCGGATCCCCGCAGCAGCGAGTCGAGCATGCCGGCCAGCGGCTGCACGGCCCGCTGGAAGTCGATCACCTCGCGCCCCAGCTCGTAGATGCGCTGCGTGGCGTCGACCTCGTCTTCGAAGAGCTGGCTCTCGATCTCGTCGATGTCGTTCTCGAGGCCCGCGAGCACCGGTGCGTACTCGTCGACCACCTCGTCGAGGATCGCGTAGAGCACGGCCTCGGGGCCGAGCTTCAACAGCGACGGGTCGTCTTCGAGGCGGCGCCGCACGCGTCCGAGGTCGGGTGATTCGGCATGCCGGATGGTCACGACGAAGTCGGGTCCGACCAGCACGTGGATCTCACCGAACTCGACCTCTTCGGCCGCATCCAGATACCGCGCCGAGCGCAGCACCATGAACAGCACCTCGCCGTAGCGCTCGAGCTTCGATCGCTGGTGACCCGCCAGAGCATCCTCGACGACGAGCGCGTGGATGCCGAACTCATCGGCGACCTCGCGGATCTCGGCCTCGCTCGGTCGATACAGACCGATCCAGCTCATGCCGCCGCGTTCGCGCAGCACCTCGAAGGTCTCGCTCAGGCTCCGCGGATTCTCGGTGCGCCGGCCGTCGACGTAGATCGCGTTGTCGATGATCGGCATCGGCTCGTCCCTTCCGTGCGGTCAGGCCGCGATGCGATGCTGCTCTGCGGCGTCAGCCCGCGGGAGGGGCGACGCAGGTGAGCGCCGTGTCGGTGATCGCGGTGTGATACTGCTCGGCGGTGAAAGGAAGCCCGAAGTCCGGAGCCGTCTCGCCGGAGGCGGCCGGAGCCTTCGACGCGATCGCCGCGAGCTCCCACGACAGGTAGGCGGCGGTCGAGCCTCCGCTGGTGGAGTCGTTCAGCGACACCGCGACCGTGAACCCGGTCTCGGGATCCGAGAACGCCGCCGTCTGGTAGCCGGGGGTCCAGCCGTACTGCCCCACCATCGAGCCGACCATCAGTGCGCCGCCGGTCGCCTGGTACCACGAGGGTGCGGTGCTGCTGACGGGAAGCGGGGCACCGAAGCGATCGGGCTCTTCCTCCTTGCGCAGCGCCTGCCTCGCCTCGGCCTGCGCGTACCGACCCAGATCGTCGATCGTCGAGACCACGCCCGAGTCGGTGTAGCCGGTGCTCGAGGAGAGCGTGGTGATGTCGACCGGAGCCGCGCAGTTGTAGCCGCCCTCGACGGTCGACAGATAGTGGCCGTTCATGACCGCACCGGTCGAGGGTGCGGCAGGCGCCGGGCTCGGCAGCGAGGTGTTCGCGAGACCGAGCGGCTCGGTCACGTACTCGGCGATCAGCTCGGATGCCGTGAGACCCGACGCGCGCTCGAGTGCGAGGCCGAGGATCAGGTAGCCCGAGTCGGAGTTGCGATAGGTCGTGTGCGGCGTGCCGCGCGAGGCGCCGAGGCCGTAGGAGGCGAGCTCGAGGGGTGCCCAGACTCGCTCAGGGGTGTTCAGCCAGGCGTTCTTCGCCGTGGCCTCGGACGAGGCCGCACCGCTCGTGCCGTTGCACAGGTCGAGCAGCGTGATGTCCTTCATGTCCGCGACGCCCGAGACGTAGTCGGGCACCAGGGCATCGAGCTCGACGATGTCGTCGTCGGCCAGACCGTAGAGCACGTCGCAGGTCATGAGTCGCGTCACGTCGGCGACGCGGAAGGCCATGTCGGTGCTGATCTCCGCACCCGCACCCGGATCCTGCGTGCCGATCCCGGTCACCCAGCTGCCGCTCCACGGCACCCAGACACCCACGACGGCGCCCGAGGCACCAGACGCGGTGAGCGCGTTCGTGACGGCGGCCTCCATCGCGGCGACGGTGTCGTCGGGCAGAGCGCCGTCGACCTGAGAAGGCGGGTCGTAACTGAACTCGGGCTCGGACGAAGTGCATCCGGTGAGGAAGAGCCCGAGTACGGCGACGCTGGCCGCTGCTGCGCGGAACCTGCGCGACGAGAGAAGCTGCATGAAAGGGGACCCCCGGAAGACGTGTCTCCCGAGTCTAGAACGCCGATCCTGAAAGATCGCATCGCGCGGGCCCGTTTAGGGTGATGAGCATGCCCCACATCTTCGATGCCGACGTCGTCTCCGCCATCCTCCGCCACATGAACGGCGACCACACCGACGACAATCTGCTGATCGCGCGGGCCTTCTCCCCCGCAGCAGAGGGCGAGATCACGGATGCGGTGATGACGGGCCTCGACGGAGACGGCGGCGTCTGGGAGGTCACCCGCGCGGGTGCGGCGTCCGAGCTCCGCGTCGCGTGGCCGTCGGGCGCGATCAGCGAGCGACCCGCCGTGCGGCGCGAGGTCGTCGCGCTCTACGACCTGGCGTGCGAGAAGCTCGGGGTGCAGCCGCGTCCGCATGCGTGATGCTCCGAGACTTCGGGGTTTCGCTAGAGGTTAGGCAACCCTTACACTGGGCACATGTCCGAGATCCTCTCCTTCTCCGCAGCCCTCCGTGAGCGCTCCTCCGGTTCGCACTCCCGCAGCGAGGGCGCAGGCTTCATGTCAGACCTGCTCAAGGGCGAGGGATCGCGCGAGGACTACATCGCGCTCGTCGCGCAGCACTACTTCATCTACGACGCCCTCGAGGCGGCGGGCGATCGGATGCGCCAGGACCCCGTGGCATCCGTCTTCATCAGCGACAAGCTGACGCGACTGCCGGCACTCGAAGCCGACCTGGAGTTCCTGGTGGGCCCCGACTGGCGCGAGCAGATCGTCGCCCTGCCGACCACCCAGCGCTACGTCGAGCGCATCCGCCAGGTGGGGGCGACGTGGGCGGGCGGCTTCGTCGCCCACCACTACACGCGCTATCTCGGCGATCTCTCGGGCGGCATCTTCATCGGACGCGTCATGGCCCGCCGCTTCGGCTTCGAGACCAACGGCATCGGGTTCTACCTGTTCGACGACATCGCCGACCCCTCGGCATTCAAGGACGTCTACCGCGAGCAGCTCGATGCCGCTCCGTGGGACACCGCCGAGCAGGAGCGCGTGATCGACGAGGTGCTGCTCGCCTACCGCTTCAACACCGAGCTCTTCGAAGACCTCGACCGCGCACGCATCGCCGCCTGACGACGAGCCCCGTCAGCCCTTCCCGACCTCCGGCGTCGACGCCGCGAGCCATGCGTCGCGCATGAACCGGCGCACGTCCTCGTCGACGCGGATGTCGCTCGGGCGCAGCGGCCTCGACAGGTAGAGCCCGTCGAGCGAGGTCAGTCGCGAGAGCGCGACGTAGGTCTGGCCGGGCGCGAAGGCGCCGGAGCCGAGGTCGATGATCGCCCGGTCATAGGTCTTGCCCTGCGACTTGTGGATAGTGACGGCCCAGGCGAGCCGCAGGGGGAACTGCGTGAACTCGGCCACGACGTCACGCGTCAGCTTCTTGGTGCTCGCCTCGTACGAGTAGCGGAACCGTTCCCACACCGCGGGGTCGACGTCGACCTCCTCGCCGTCGATCTCGACCCGCACGGTCTCGCCGAGGATGCGGACGACGGTGCCGATCGTGCCGTTCACCCACCGGGGCGGCTCGCCCGACATCGACGTGTCGTTGCGCAGGAACATCACCTGCGCGCCGATCTTTAGCTTGAGCTCCGACTCGGCGGGCAGCGAGGCCTCGCCGCGACCGAACTCGCCGCTGACCTCGGCGCGCGCGGTCTGCTCCTTGCCGGGGAGGGCCGCCAGGTGGCGACTGTTGATGCTGTTGACGATGTCGTTGCGGGTGGCGAGGGTGATCATCGGCACCTCGCCCGGCTCGGGGTCGGGCGGCGTCCGCGCGCCCTGGGTGTTGAGCACGCCCGCGATCTCGGCGGTCACGCGACCGTAGCGCACGGCGTTCAGCATCGCCTTGAAGCCGTCGTCCGACTGGCGGTGGATCTGCACGAGCTCGCGCACGTGCAGCTCGGCCCTGGTGTCGACGGCGAAGAGGCCGGCGTCCTCCTCTTCGGCCTCGCCGCCGGCGGAACCCGCCCACACCTTGGCGTCGAAGAACCAGAACGAGCGGTAGTGATCCTTGACGTAGCGCAGCTCGTCGCCGCGCGGCGGCACCGGTGCGAGCTGATACGGATCGCCGAACATCACGATCTGCACGCCGCCGAACGGGATGCCGCGCTTGCCCCGCGCCTGGCGCAGAGAGCGGTCCATCGCGTCCATGAGGTCGGCGTTGACCATCGAGATCTCATCGATCACGAGCGTCTCGATCGCGTTGAGGATGCGCCGCGTGTTGTCGTTCTGGTCGATGTCGGAGTCGCCGATGAGACCGATCGGCAGGCGGAACAGCGAATGGATCGTCTGCCCCTCGACGTTCAGCGCCGCGACACCGGTGGGGGCGCAGATCGCGATCTGCTTCTTCGTGTTCCACGAGAAGTACTGCAGCAGGGTCGACTTTCCCGTTCCCGCGCGGCCCGTGATGAAGACGTGCTCGCCGGTGTCCTCGATCAGGCGGAACAGCTCTTGCTGCTCTTCTGACAGGGCGGGAAGCGACACGGTTCTCTCACACAGGACGACGACGGAAGGGCGCGGGGAACACGCGCCCTCCCATGCTACGTGGCGCCACGGCCGGGCATCCCTGTGACACAGGCGACGGATGCCGTCACAGAGCGACCCAGCGCTCGGCATCCCCCCAGGCCGCGCTTCTAGACTTGCGCCATGCAGCAGGTCGAGACGAAGGCGCCCCGGCGTTCGCGGCTCGTTGTCGACCTCGCGATGCTCTCGGTCGTCGGTCTGGTGCTCGTCGCGGCCCTGGCCGCCGGCGGCGCCACGCTCTACAGCCAGTTCTACGGCCCTTCGGCGTTCGTCGTGCGCTACCTCGACCTTCTCGCCGAAGGACGCGCGGCCGACGCCCTCCGCGTGCCCGGCGTCGCGATCGACCGCGAGACCCTCGAGGTCGCGGGCATCGGCGCGACCGCATCCGAGGCCCTGCTGCGCCACACCGCGCTCGCCCCGCTCTCCGACGTCGAGGTGCTGTCGGAGAAGCCCGACGGCGACAAGACCGCGGTGACCGTCTCGTACAAGGCGGGATCGCACGCGGGCACCACCACGTTCACGGTCGAGCAGGACGGCTGGGCAGGGGTCACCCCCAACTGGCGGTTCACGACGAGCCCCCTCGCCGTGGTCGAGCTGACTCTGCGCGGCGCCGATCAGTTCGCCGTCAACGGCTTCGAGGTCGACCGGAGGCAGGTGTCGTCCGCCGGCGCCGAGGCCGCTGCGCTCGATCCGCTGCCGCTGCTCGTGTTCACGCCGGGCCTGTACTCCGTGACGGTCGACACCGCCATCTCGACATCCGAGGGCGTGGGCGTGCTCGCCGACACCCCGCTCGCCACGACGCCCGTCGACGTGCAGACCGAGCCGACCGACGACTTCGTCGATGTCGTGCAGCAGCGGGTCGAGGAGTTCCTCACCGCCTGCACCTCGCAGGAGGTGCTGCAGCCGACCGCATGCCCCTTCGGCCTCGAGGTCTACAACCGCATCTCGTCGCTGCCGAAGTGGTCGATCGCCACCCAGCCGACGGTGACGGTCGTGCCCGACGGCGGGCAGTGGAAGATCCCCCCGACGGATGCCGTGGCGCACGTCGAGGTCGAGATCCAGTCGCTCTTCGACGGCTCGGTCGAGGCCGTCTCCGAAGACGTCACGTTCCAGGTGAACGGGTCGATCACGATCCTCCCCGACGGATCGGCATCGATCCGAGTGGGTTCCCCGACCGACGAACCGACCGGCTGACCGACCGACCGGCCCTGCAGCGTGGTCAGCGCGCTTCGCGCTCTGCCTGCCGACGATCGCGCTCGGCGAGCGCCGCGAGCTTCGCGTTGTACTCCTCGAGCTCGGCCTCGCCGGTGCGGTCCGCGTGCCGGTCGCGCCGCTTCTGCAGCTTGGTGTCGCTGCGACTCCACTGGATCGCGACCGTGATGGCCAGGATCAGTGTCGGGATCTCACCGATCGACCACGCGATGCCGCCACCGATGTACTGGTCATCGAGCGGCGTCGGCCCCCAGGTGCGGCCCATCGAGCCGAACCAGTCGGCGACCATCAGCCCCTCCTGCATCATGATCGCGATGCCGAAGAAGGCGTGCATCGCCATGATCGCGATCAGGGTGATGAGGCGACCGGGGTACGGCAGGCGGTAGGGCACCGGGTCGACGCCGACCAGGCTCATCACGAACAGGTAGCCCGAGATCAGGAAGTGCGCGACCATCCATTCGTGTCCGAGGTGCTCGTACATCGACCACCGCACGAGATCGGTGAAGTAGAACGCCCACAGCGACAGGATGAAGATGCCCGCCGCGACGAACGGATGCGTGACGATGCGCGAGAACGGCGAGTGCACGGCCCACATGATCCACTCGCGGCCACCGCGGGTGCCGTCGTCGCGCTTGTGCACAGCGCGAAGAGCCAGGGTGATGGGCGCCCCCGACACCAGCAGCAGCGGGATCGCCATAGACAGCATCATGTGCCCGAGCATGTGCACGCTGAAGAGGTACTCCTGGTAGGCGTTGATCGGACCGCCCGTGACCCAGAGCAGCAGCAGCATGCCGAGCACCCAGAAGATCGTGCGGTGGATCGGCCAGCGATCGCCGCGCACTCGCAGCCGGCGCACGCCCGCGAGGTAGAAGAAGAGTCCGAAGCCGGCGGCGACGAGCCAGAGCACGTCGATGTCCCACGCGGTGAACCAGCGATCGATCGTGAACTCCGGCGGCAGCGGCGAGCGCGTGAGGTTCTCGGCGGGCGTCTGCACGAACGCCTGCTCCTCGCCGGTGGGCGGAGGGGTGCGCGCGAGGGCTGCGGCGGCGCCCGAGGCGAGGCCCATCAGCGCGACCTCGCACAGCACCAGCATCCAGAACCAGCGCGAGGCGTTGCGGCTTTCGAGGCGAGGGATCAGGCGGATGCGGTACCAGGCGCCGAGCATCCCCATGGCCACCAGCAGCACGGCCTTCGCGAGAAGGATCGTGCCGTACGGAGTGAGCAGCTGCGAGATGTCGCCGAGTGCGACGACCGAGCGCGCGAGACCCGAGACAGCGACGACGGCGAACGCGGCGATCGCCAGGCTCGAGTAGCGGCTGACGAGCTGCGTGGTGCCGATGCCCGAGCGGCCGCGCAGGATCACCACGACCAGCAGCCCGCCGAGCCACACCGAGGCGCCGATCGTGTGCAGCAGGATCGAGTTCACCGCGGTGTTGTGGCCTGCGAGCTCTCCCGAGTGGCCCTGCGTCGCGAGCGGCAGGAACGAGGCCGCGGCGAGCACCGCCGTGATCAGGGTGGGGGTCCAGGTGCGCCATGCGAACGCGAGGACGGTGATGACCGATCCCATGATGGTGGTGATCAGCCAGGACTGCCCGAGGGGCAGCTCCAGCAGGAAGCGTCCGAGCTGCTCGCCGAACTCGCGCTCGGCGCTGAGCTGCGGGTTGAACGCGGCCATGAACGTGAAGAAGCCGCTGATACCGGCCGAGACGGTGAACACCGCAGCACCGGCCGAAGCCGTGTTGAGGGCCACGTCGAACGACTTCTCCTCGCTGCGCAGCGCGAAGAGCGCCAGCACGAGCGAGCCGAGCATCGCCGCAGAGGCGATGTTCATGACGAGCTTGACGATGGGGGTGGCCCAGCGCACGAAGGGACCAGGGTCCTGCAGCAGCAGCGGGGCCGCGCCGCCGCCGACGAGCAGGGCGATCAGGACGCCGACGAGTCCTGCCGCGAGGAGGATGCCGATGCCGCCCGCGCGATACGCGGAGGCGGTCGGGTTCTGCTCGGCGCGGGCACTCACCCCTCAAGCCTAAGCCGCCGCGTCGGGGTGGAAGCGCGAAGGCCGCCCCCGACGGATCGGGAGCGGCCTTCGAAAGGAAGCAGTCTTACTTGACGGCAGCCTTGAGCTTGGAACCAGCGGTCACCTTGACGCGGTGGCCGGCCGGGATCTTGATCTCGGCGCCGGTCTGCGGGTTGCGGCCCGTGCGAGCTGCGGTTGCGACCTGCTCGAACGAGATCCAGCCCGGGATCGAGACCTTGCTGCCCTTGGCAACGGCGTCGGAGACCGAGGAGAACAGCGCGTCGAGGACACCCGAGACGGTGGCCTGGCTCTGGCCGGTGGCGGAAGCGATGCTCGCGACGAGCTCGGTCTTGGTGATGGACTTGTCAGCCATGTCATCCTCCAGCGACGAGGTTCCCGTCGCATCGTTGGTGTTCGAAGGGCTACTGCCCTCCGTTGGTCGAGTGACCGCCTTGAATGTACCAACCACCGCCCACATTTCCGCGTCATTTCGCGGGTTTTGGGCTTTTCGGCGGCGTGTCGTGGTGCAGAAGTGACGAATGTGACTCGTGTGGCCTCCCGCCGAGTCAGGCGGACAGCCGCGGGAATCCGCTGAAAAGCCGCTCAGCTGCCGCGGTGAGCGGCGATCACCGCGCGGGCGGTGCGCTCGAAGGCCGGCGTGACGCGCTCGTCTCCGTCGAGATATCCGCCGACGAGGGCCGCGTCGCGCAGCAGCACGAGAGAGGCTGCGACCTCGGCGGGACTCGCGAGGCCCGCCTGCTCGGCGACGGCCTGCAGGGTGGAGCGGAACCACTCGCGGTGCTCGTCGATCAGGCGGCGCACGGCACCACCGGCATCCGGATACTCCGCGGCGGCGTTGATGAACGGGCAGCCTCGAGTGTGCCGGAGGCGGATGTCGGCGGCGATGCCCGCGATCACGGCATCGACCAGCTGCGCCGGATCCGTCACGGCCGCCCCGGCGTCGGCGAAGAGCGCCCGGAGCATCTCGTCTTCGTTGCGCAGATACGCGAGGACGAGGTTCTCCTTGCCACCGAACTGCTTGTAGAGCGTCGCTCTGGTGACCGCCGCCTCGTCGATGATGCGGTCGACGCCGACGGCGTGGATGCCCTCTTCGTAGAAGAGCTTCGTCGCGCTGTCGATCAGTCGGGTGCGAGCAGCGCTCGGACGCTTCGGCGCGTCGGCGGTCGTCGTGGTGCGAGTCGTGGTGTTCATGGTGATCCCTCTCATCGTGTCATCCGGATCGTGCAATCCGGACCGCGACTTCAGATTCTCGGGAATAGGTTGTGGTGGATAGAACGTTCGGTCTACTATCAGCGTAACGCACTCGCACACGGCGGGGGCAGAGACAGGAGAAGAAATCATGAACAGCACCGAGAAGCTCCCGATCGTCCTGATCCACGGACTCTGGATGACGCCTGCGAGCTGGAACACGTGGGCCGAGCGCTTCCGCGCCCAGGGCCACGAGGTGATCATCCCGGGTGGCCCGGCATCGACGATCGCTCGGTCGCCGACATCCGCCGCGACCCGTCGGCTCTCACGGGCATCGGCCTCAGGCAGATCGCCGACAACTACGAGCGCATCATCCGCGCACTCCCCGCGAAGCCGATCATCATGGGCCACTCCTTCGGCGGGGTGCTCACCCAGATGCTCGCCGACCGCGGTCTCGGCGCCGCCTACGTCGGTGTCGCACCGGGGCAGACCGCCGGCGTCACCGCGCTCCCCCTCTCGACCCTCTGGACCGGCACGCCGATCCTCTCGAACCCCTTCGGCATCAACGGCGCCAAGCCGCTGTCGAAGCGCCACTTCCGCTTCACGTTCGGCAACGACCTGTCGCGCGCGGCATCCGACGCCCTGTGGGAGGAGTACGCCGTGAACTCCTACAACAAGGTGTTCTTCGAAGGCGTGACCTCGGTGCTCAATGAGAAGGGCGGAGTCACGCACGTCGACTACACCCGCGCCGACCGCGCACCGCTGCTCGTCATCACCGGCGAGATCGACCACGTCGTGCCCCCGGCCATCGGTCGCGCGATCGTGAAGAAGTACCGCTCCAGCGGCAGCCCCGCCATCGTCGACTACAAGGAGTACGCCGGCCGCACCCACCGTCTCGTCAGCCAGGACGGATGGGAGGAGATCGCCGACTACGCCCTCACCTGGGCGGTGGCGCACGCGACGGCATCCGTCTGATGGGTGGACGTGTCGGCGCGGGCCCCTCGCGCCGCTACTCACCTCCTGCGCCCCTCGCGCCCCTCGCGCCCCTTCTCACCTCCTGCGAAGGAGATCTCACGCAACGAAGGAATGGATCGGGCATTCGATCCTTCGCAGGCTGAGATCTCCTTCGCTGAATGCGACGGCATCAGCCGAGATGCTTTCCCTGAGCGACAGCATCCATGATGATCGCCTGCACTTCCGGCCAGCGGGCCATGATCTGTTCGTATCCGAACCTCAGCACGGTATAGCCGCGAAGCATGAGCTGTGCGTCGTGCTCGATGTCCGTCGTCCACTGTGCTCCCACATGCGTCGCGCCGTCGATCTGGATCACGAGACGCTCGCCGATCAGAAGATCGATTCGATGTCCGTGCAGCCACGCCTGCGGAACCATCGGCACGTCCAACCATCGCAACCGCGTCACGAAGATCGTCTCGAGACCTGAATCCGAGAACGGGGTGGCCAGCTCCAGAAGCTCTCGAGCCGGATGCGGGAGCTCGAAGCCCGAGAGCAGCCGCCTGTCGATGAGCCTCTTGTTGAGCGCCGACTCCCAGATCACCAGAGCGATCTCTCGCGGCTGACATTGCGCGACCAGCGAGAGCGTGTTGACGATCTCGTCGACAGTGGTCTCGGGATCGCGAGGCACCACGGGTCTCGCCCAATGAATCACGACCTGAGACGGGACGCGCACGCGAGCTGCGTTCGGGCGCGCGGCCACATGGAGGGGAGATGCCTCCGGCATCCATAGCCCCATACGTTCAGCGGCACTCACGCAGGTGATCACAACACCGCGAGTCGCGGCTCCGACGGTGACCGGGTCGGCGTCGGGGAGAGCGACCCATCCTCGACGAATCGACCTCACTGCACCGACCTCCTTCGCCCGTCGCAGCGCATGAGCGCTCACCCCCGCCGCCCGAAGAGTCTCGACTCTGGCAACTCCACCTCGACGTCCGAGCTCGGCGACCGCATCCATCAGGCGATACTGCCCCGTGGCAGACCTACAAGTGAGCCGAGATTCCAGGCCCTGTGCACACCCGCCAGACCAGTGTCGCGGTGCAGAGGGACTGCTGCGAAGGAGATCTCGTGCAACGAAGGAGCGTCTGCCGCAGCATCCCCTTCTCAGTGAGAGATCTCCTTCGCGGGATGCGGGGGCGGAGGGGCGGATGCCGCAGGCACCGCCCCGGCACAGCAAAGGGGCGAGGATCCGAAGATCCTCGCCCCTGATGTCTGCTGAGACTTACCAGCTCGACTTGGTGACACCCGGCAGCTCGCCACGGTGGGCCATGTCACGGAAGCGGACACGCGAGATGCCGAACTTCGTGAGGACACCGCGGGGGCGGCCGTCGATGACGTCGCGCGAACGCACGCGAGCCGGCGACGCGTTGCGCGGCAGCTTCTGCAGGCCGACGCGTGCGGCCTCGCGGGCCTCGTCGGTGGCGTTCGGGTCGACCAGGGTCTTCTTCAGCTCGGCGCGACGCTCTGCGTAACGCTCGACGATGACCTTGCGCTGCTCGTTGCGAGCGATCTTGCTCTTCTTAGCCATTGATCAACGCTCCTCTCGGAATTCGACGTGCTGACGGATGACCGGGTCGTACTTCTTGAGCACGAGGCGGTCGGGGGTGTTGCGGCGGTTCTTCTTGGTCACGTACGTGTACCCCGTACCTGCCGTCGAACGCAGCTTGATGATCGGACGTACGTCCTGAGCCTTCTTGGCCATTAGAGCTTCACACCCTTCGCCTGGAGGTCCTTGACCACGTTCTCGATGCCACGGACATCGATCACCTTGATGCCCTTGGCGGACACGTTGAGCGTGATCTTACGACCGAGCGAAGCGACGAAATAGGTCTTCTTCTGCACGTTCGGGTCGAAGCGGCGCTTCGTCCGGCGGTGCGAGTGCGAGACGTTGTGACCGAAGCCGGGAACAGCTCCGGTCACCTGGCACACTGCTGCCATGATGGTGACTCCTTCTATACCGTGAGGCCGGACGGCCTCACCCAAGATCCCTTGTCTGCGCGCCGCCCCGCACCGCCGATCTCTCGGCCGAAGAAGGGGGAGCACACGAACTACGCACAGGAGTGTGCGCAGACAAAGAGTCAGTTTAGCATGACCCCGAGCCAGACCCGAACGACCCGAACGACCCGATCAGACCCGAACGACCCGTTCAGACTCGAACGGCCTCGAGCAGCAGCGCGGCCCCCGGAGCGAGCAGCGGCAGCGGCACTCCGACCGACTCGAAGAACGCGCCCGTGGCCTCGATGCCGGCATCCGTCCACCCGGGGTCGGCGACCTGGTGCCGCGACACCGCTCCGAGCTCCTCCCGCACGCGCAGCCGGTACCGCTCCCCCGCCTGAAGCCCCGGGATGCGGGTGCGCGGGGTGAAGCCGTCGACCGATGCACCCAGGCGCACCCACGCGAACACACCCCGCGAGCCGTCGACCGCGACGACGCCGTGCAGCAGGGTCTCGTCGTCGACCTCGTCACTGCGCACGGTGACGCCCGAGTGCAGCAGCGGCCGCAGCTCGCGATACAGCGCGGTCCAGCGCGCCAGCGCCGCACGCTCGTCGTCGGTGCATCCGGTGATGTCCCACTCGATGCCGGCGTGACCGAACAGCGCCGTCGTCATGCGGAACGGCAGGGATGCCGCGCGGTGCGTGGTCTCGGCGATCGGCGGGCCCACGTGCGAGCCGACGACCTCCGGCGGCACGAGCGTGCCCGTCCACCGCTGGATGCGCTGACGCTCGACCGGGTCGTTCGAGTCCGAGGCCCACACGCGCTGCGTGCGCTGCAGAACCCCGAGGTCGACACGGGCGCCGCCGCTCGCGCACGATTCGATCTCGAGTCCCGGATGCCGCTCACGCAGCGCATCGAGCAGTGCGTAGAACGCGGCGGTCTGCGCGTGCACCGACGCACGGCCGGTGTGCGGCGACACCGCCGCGTGCAGGTCGCGGTTGTGGTCCCACTTGATGAAGTCGATGCCGAACTCGGAGACGAGGGCGTCGAGGCGCTCGAGCAGGTAGGCCGCAGCATCCGGGTTCGCGAGGTCGAGCACCTTCTGGTGCCGCCAGGTGGGCGAGTCCGGCGATGCCTGCAGCACCCACTCCGGATGCTGCGCGGCGAGGTCCGACACCGGGTTGACCATCTCGGGCTCGAACCAGAGGCCGAACTGCATGCCGAGGGAGTGCACGTGCTCGGCGAGCGGGCGCAGGCCATCCGGCCACTTCGCGTGATCGATGTACCAGTCACCGAGCCCTGATCGGTCGTCGGGTCGTCCGCGGAACCATCCGTCGTCGAGCACGAACCGCTCGACGCCGACGGAGGCCGCGGCCTCGGCGAGCCCCGTCAGCCGCGACCACTCCGAGGAGAGCGTGACGCCCTCGGGGTCGTGCTCGTCGTCGTCGTTCGAGCCCTCGCGGTCGTGCATCAGCTCGGCGAGGTTCGCCGCCGTCGATGCGACCCGAGCCGCCGCCTCGACGCGCAGCAGCGCGAGGCGAGAGCGAGCATCCGACGTCATCCGCACACTCTAGGCCTGGGCTCCGACATCCGGCGTCCGCCACCCGCTGCCGTCATCCGCTGCCGTCATCCGCTGCGGTCACTCGCAGCCGGTCACTCGGGATCACATCTGCAGGTCCGGAACACACGTGCAGGTCGGGAATCCGGTTTCTCGGCATGCATTCGTGATCCGAGCATGCAAGTGTGCGCGCAACCCAGAACCCGCCGTCACCAGTCGTTCATCCAGCGTTCCGTTTCGAGTACGGCGGTCTCGTAATTGCCTGTCACCTTCGCGAGTTGGAATACCCATGTTCTCGGAATTCGGGAACGCCTCCTCCCGAAAGGTCATCATGCGCCGCCTCACCCTGCCCGCCGTCGGCCTCCTCGGCATCGCCGCCCTCGCCCTGACCGGCTGCCAGAGCCCGTCCGCCGAAGCGGCTCCGGCCGACCCGAACGCCCCGATCACGATCGCGACTCTCCCCGTCGGCGACGACCCCACCGCCGAGAACCCCGTCGAGGTCTTCGCCGAGCTGCTGAAGGATGCCACCGGCCGCGACGTCGAGATCACCGACGTGCCCGACTACCTCAGCGTCGTCGAGGCGATCCGCGCCGACCACGTCGACATCGGCATCATGAGCGGCTTCCCCTCGGCGCTCGCCGTCAACACGGGCGAGGTCGACGCGCTCGTCGCGTTCCAGGGCGACGGCAAGCCCGTCTCGACCTGCGTCGTGCTCGACGACTCGCCCATCGAGACCGTCGAGGACCTCGAGGGCAAGACCGTCGCCTTCGCCGACCAGGCATCGAGCTCGGGGTACTTCATGCCGGTGTACATGCTGCGCGAGGCCGGCCTCGAACAGGGCACCGACTACGAGGCGATCTTCGCCGGCGGGCACGAGGGCAGCTTCGCAGCCCTCGAGCAGGGACAGGTGGATGCCGCCTGCACCGCCGTCATGCTGACCGAGCTCGGCGCCCCCATGTTCCCGTTCGCCGATGGTGAGTGGCGTGCGGTGGGCGAGAGCCCCGCGATGGACATCCAGGGCGCGGTGCTCGGGCGCCAGTCGCTCGACGCCGAGACCCGCAAGGTCATCCAGGACGGTATCGCCGAGGTGTTCTCGCCCGAGAACGCCGAGCGCCTCGGAGCCTATGGGGCGTTCGCCGCGGCCGAGCAGACCGTCGACCCCGACAGCTCGTCGTTCACCTCGTTCGCCGAGATCGCCGCTGTCGCAGGCGTCGAGCTCAAGGACCTCAAGTGACGAGCTCTGCACTGACGGGGGCGGATGCCGCGGCATCCGCCCTCCCGGGGTCCGCAGACGCATCCGCCCTCCCGGGGTCCGCCGCCCGCACCCCCACCGCCGAACTCCGTCAGTCCTTGCCGCTGGTGACCGTGCGCGATCTCAGCGTCGCGTACGACACGACCACCGTGCTCGACGGTGTGGATCTCGACCTGTTCCCGGGCGAGATGGTCGCTCTGCTCGGCGCCTCGGGCTCGGGCAAGTCGACTCTGATGCGCAGCCTCACCGGGTTCGCCCCGATCTCGGCCGGGTCGGTGCGGGTCGCCGGGCATGACGTCACCAATCTCGCGCGCGGTGAGCTGCGCACCCTGCGGTCGGATGTCGGCCAGGTGTTCCAGCAGTTCAACCTGATCCCGAGGCTCAGCGTGCTGACCAACGTGCTCACGGGTGCCCTGCACAGCGCCGGAGCGATCAACATGATCGGCGGCTTCTCGGGCGCGCATCGTCGCCGTGCGCTCGAACTGCTCGATCGGGTCGGCATCGCCCACAAGGCGAACGCCCCCGCCCGCTCTCTCTCGGGCGGACAGCAGCAGCGCGTCGCGATCGCCCGCGCCCTCATGCAGCAGCCCCAGGTGATCCTCGCCGACGAACCGGTGGCGTCGCTCGACCCCAAGCTCGCCGATTCGGTGCTCGAGCTGCTGCGCGAGATCGCCACCGAAGACGGCATCCCGGTGCTGGTCAGCCTGCACGTGCTGCCGCTGGCCCTCGCGCACAGCGACCGCATCATCGGCCTGCGGCACGGACGGATGCTCGTCGCCGGCGCCACATCGCAGCTGGATGCCGCGGCGCTCTCGCCGCTCTACGACGACGAGGAGCACGACGATGACGCTCACCACTGATCCCCGGCTGACGGATCGGCCGACGGATCGGCCGACTAATCGGTCGACGACACGCCCCGAGCTCGATGCGGCCGAGCGATCCCGCCTCGAGCGTGCGTTGCGCGTGCCGCGTGCGCGGTTCCTGATCGGACTCCCGATCGCTGCGCTGCTGTTGATCTGGTCGTTCAACGGCGCCGAGTTCAACTTCATCAAGCTGGGCGACGGCGCGGTCAACATGGGCGAGTTCCTGTCGCGCCTGTTCCCTCCCGACTTCTCGAAGATCGGCACGATCCTCGCGCTGCTGCTCGAGACGTTCCAGATGGCGGTCGTCGGCACGGTGCTCGGTGCCGTGCTGTCGCTGTTCGCCGCCTTCGGGGCATCGGCGAACATCTCGCCGAAGTGGGTCTATTACCCGACGCGCTGGGTGATGAACATCATCCGCTCGGTGCCCGACCTGGTGTTCGCGCTCATGTTCGTCTCGGCCGTCGGGCTCGGCCCCTTCGCCGGCATCCTGGCGATGACTCTCGGATCCATCGGGTCGATCGGCAAGATCTTCGCCGAAGCCATGGAACAGGTCGACCGCGGACCCGTCGTCGCCATGGAGGCGGTCGGAGCATCGAAGAGGCAGGTCATCCACTACGGCATCCTGCCGCAGAGCGCACCGCTGCTCACCTCGTACACACTGCTGCTGTTCGAGGGCAACGTGCGCGGCGCGACCATCCTCGGCCTCGTCGGCGCCGGCGGTATCGGCCTCGAGCTGACCACCGCCATGCGCATGTACGACTACGGGCACCTCAGCGCCATCATCATCTGCATCATCGTGCTCGTCACGGCGATCGACCAGGGCAGTGCCCTCATCAGAAGGAGAATCACATGACCATCGCCGACATCGACCTGGTGCTCAGCGCCCCCGTCAACCTACGCGACCTCGGCGGAATCCCGATCGACGGCGGAGTGCTGCGCGAAGGTCTCGCGATCCGCACGGATGACCTCGCCTATGTCACGACCGACGTCGCCTCGCAGCTCGTCGCCGCGGGGCTCACGGCGATCATCGACCTGCGCTCACCGCTCGAGGTCTCGGTCACCGGCCGGGGATCCCTCGCCGACTACCCCGTCGCCTATCACCACCTGCCGCTGATCGCGGATGTCGGGCGCTCGATGGGCGAGGGGGCGACCGAACTCAGCCACGACGCCATGGGGCAGATGTACCTGCGCATGGTCGAGGTCGCCGCGCCCCAGCTCGTCACGGCGCTGAACGTGATCGCGTACACCCCGGGAACGGCGGCGTTCCACTGCGCAGCCGGACGCGATCGCACCGGCGTCGTCGCGGCGATGCTGCTGCTCGCTCTCGGTGCGGCGGATGACGACATCGTCGCCGACTATGCCCTCACCGGCGGCAACATGGTCGCGATCATGCAGCGCACGGCTCCCGTGATGGGCGCGATGTGGAAGGCGCTCGGATTCGATGCGGATGCGGTCGGGGCGACATCGTCGCTGCTCGAGGGATCGATGGAGGTCTCGATGCGCACCCTGCTCGACACCCTCCGCGAACAGCACGGCGATGCGCTCGCCCCGCTCCGTGCGGCCGGTCTGTCGGATGCGACGGTCGCCCGGCTGCGTGAGCGGGCGCTCGGGGCGTGACGACTGTGGAAGTGCGTGCGGGTGTCGGTGTTCCGGTCGCAGTTGGTGC